>JBILTF010000060.1:0-14296 GCA_044371675.1 Flavobacteriales bacterium | reverse complement strand
GAGTATTTGCTTCAAGAATTAAGCGACTGGGAGAAGTTTGGTGTGGAAGGACATTTCGATGCGAAGCGCCCTTGGTACAATTACCACGAAGTGCTTACTGAATCTCTTGCGAATATTGTTGGAGCAAAGACTTCAGAGGTAGTAGCCATGAATCAGCTTACGGTAAATTTGCATTTATTGCTCATTAGTTTTTATCGTCCGGAAGGAAAACGCACAAAGATTTTATTCGAACACAAACCCTTTCCTTCCGATAGATATGCATTCGAATCACAAGCGAAGTTGCACGGCTTAAATCCAGATGAGGTGTTGGTTGAAATGCAACCGCGCCAAGGAGAAGTGCTAATTCGTGAAGAAGATATTCTAGCGAAGATAAATGAACTCGGTGAAGAGCTTGCCGTAATTTGTTTTGGTGCAGTGAATTATTTCAGCGGACAATATTTCAATTGTGAATCGCTTGCTAAGGCAGGACATTCTGTTGGTGCTATGGTTGGATTAGATCTTGCGCACGCTGCAGGCAATATTGATTTGCAGTTGCACAATTGGGACATCGATTTCGCATGTTGGTGCAGTTACAAATATTTGAACAGCGGACCTGGAGGAGTTTCGGGAGCCTATGTTCACGAGCGTTTTCATGGCGCAGATGTTTTACGTTTAGCAGGATGGTGGGGAAATAAAGCGGAAACGCGATTCCTGATGCAGAAAAATTTCGACCCCACGCATTCTGCAGAAGCGTGGCAAATGAGCAATGCTCCTGTTTTATCTATGGCTGCTCACAGGGCTGCTTTGGATCTTTTCGACAAAACATCGATGACCGTGTTGCGCTCTAAATCCAAGGAGCTCACGGCATATTTAGAATTTATTTTTCAAGAATTGAAGTCGAAGGGAGTTCCCGTTGAACAATTAACATCGCACAATTCCGATGAAAGAGGATGTCAACTTTCTATTCGATTGGAAGGAAGAACCAAAGAGTTTGTGGGTGTTTTGGCGAAGGAAGGTGTTGTAGTCGATTGGCGTGAACCCGACATAATTCGAATGGCGCCGGTTCCCATGTACAATTCATTCGAAGACATTTACGCTTTCGGGAAAATTATGGAGCGGATTTACAATGTGAATTAATTCGACCCGAACAAAACTTTACTTGACTCATAGAGTAGCTTCAATGCTCCGATAAGCATTACAAATGCAAATCCGAATTTCACTTTCGCAATGGGAATGTTGTGTGCGAATTTACTTCCGAAGAGTGCCCCTGAAATAAATCCAGCCCCAATTAGAAGTGCTGCTGCGGTGTTCACATTTCCTTGCTTGTAATAATGCATCACGGCTAGGAAACCAACCGGGAGCAATAGAACAGCTAAACTTGTCCCTTGGGCTTGAAGCTGAGTGTAACCGAGAAAGTACACAAGTGCCGGGACAATAATAAGTCCTCCGCCAACTCCAACAAATCCGCTGAGCATTCCCGAGGCCATACCAATAGCGAGAAGCAAGAAAACAACGTATGCAGTAATTTCCATTTTCATAAACTCTGGGTGAAAGTTAGTCTTATTTTTAATTGTTCCACTTCGAACTTCCCTTATTTTTGTTCCACATAAATAGAAAACAATGAATTTTCCAGCTGAATTGAAGTACACAAAAGACCACGAGTGGGTTCGCATTGAAGGCGATATGGCTACTGTTGGCGTTACAGATTTCGCTCAAAGCGAATTAGGTGATATTGTATTTGTTGAAATTGAAACGCAAGGTGAAAGTCTTGAGGAACATGCAATCTTCGGAACGGTTGAAGCGGTTAAGACCGTGAGCGATTTGTTCATGCCGGTTTCAGGAACTGTTATTGAGGTGAATGCTGGATTAGAAACCGATCCTGCGCATGTGAACAACGATCCTTATGGAAGCGGTTGGATGATTAAAGTGAAATTATCAGAAGGAGCAGATCTTAGTTCTTTAATGGACGCTACAGCTTATGAAGCTTTGGTGGGTTAATCTTCCAAAAAAATATTTTACAACTGCTCACATTTTGTGGGCAGTTGTTGTTTTTGGCCTACACGCCATGCCGAGCAACACTTTTCCTAAAATTTCTTTTTGGGAAAATTTAGGTCCGGATAAAATTGTTCATGCAATCATGTTTTTTGTTGCAACAGCGCTTGCTGTTTTTTCGGGATGGGGAAAGCTGAGGTCTGCTACAGTATGGATATGCGCAGGGGTTCTTCTGGAATACGATCAATACTATTTTACAACCGATCGTTCTTTTGATTGGTTTGATGTGTTAGCAAACTCCTTCGGCGTGCTGCTTGCTTTATTGTTACTTCGAAGTGGATTTTTGAAGCGAAGCGAGAACCAATGATTTTTTTTCGTCTACACTTCCATTCAAAACAACGAAGTTGGAATTTGCTTCAAGAAGATTAGATTTATAGCTTTCGAATAGCCGAATTCTTTCAGATTGAGCGGGCACATTTCTCAATGAATCTTCTTCCCACTCAACATCAGGCGAGCACAAAAAATGAATGTCCATTTTGTAGGAAGGAAGAATTTCTAGTTCAGGTAATTTCAATTTAAAAACTTCGTAATTCCAAATGCGAAGCACGAAAATATCGGTATCGAAAATTTGGTAGATACTCTCTTTACTTTGAGTGAAGCGGTCGCATTGAATGCTGGCAATTTGTTTGAAATCCGCTTCATTAGCGCGAGTCAATTGTCTTTCTTCAAGATACTCTCGCGCAAATTCAGAAACATAGGTAGAACCCGAAAGCTCGCTTGCAAGCCATAAGGAGAGTGTTGTTTTCCCACTTGATTCTGGTCCGGTGAATGCAATGCGCATTGGATACTTTGTTGTTTCTTTGCAAAGATGTCAAATACTGAGCGACTCTCTTCAAAAATTAAGCAACGCGATTTCAAATTGAATGCATTGCTGGAACTAACCGAAGCTATTAATGCAAATAGTTCGGAAGCCGATTTGATTTTCCAATTTCAAAATATTGTTCAAACACATTTGGGAATAGAAAAATTAGCGCTCTTTGTTAAACGAGAAGATTGGCAGTGTTTGCTTCAATACGGTGACATGAATGTTGCTGAATTTGTTATTCCTGCAGATGACTTTTTTCGCACAAATATTGGAGTGGCTCTTTCGGAAGATTATTTGCACGAGTCTTACGATGTGATTGTTCCAGTTCTGCATAACAACCAGCCATTAGCAATTGCTCTTGCAGGAGATAACGCAGAGGATGCGCGCGGAATGAGTCCAACAGTGAAGCATATGCGTTTCTTGCAAACCCTTACTTCAGTATTAAGTGTAGCGCTCGAGAATAAACGGCTATTGACCAATTTAGTTCAACAAGAAAGATTGAAAAAAGAATTGGAGCTTGCCGCTGAAATGCAGCAATTGCTTTTGCCAAATCACTTTCCAGATACAGCGGTTTGGAATGTTCAAGGAATTTATCGCGCCCACCAACAAGTTGGAGGAGACTATTACGATGTCTTTCAAATTAGTGAACACGAATGGGTCTTTTGCCTCGGTGATGTTTCTGGAAAGGGAATGCCTGCGGCTTTCTTAATGTCGAATTTTCAAGCGTACGTTCGAAATGCATTCGAAGTGAAACGTCCCGATTTAGTTAACCTAGCGAACAAATTGAACAAGCGTGTTTGGGATGCGGTTCAAGGGGAGAAGTTCATTACGTTTTTTCTTGCTGTATATAATTCGAAACTTCAAGAGTTGGAATATGTGAATTGCGGACACAATGCTCCTGTTTTCAAATCAGGAGGCCAGTTCAAACAATTTGGCGCTACCTCTATTGGACTTGGAATGCTTCCTGAATTGCCAAAGGTTAGCGCTTTGAAGCAAGAGGTTTTATCGGGAGATGTCTTGTTGGGCTATACAGATGGACTTGTTGAAGTGAACAATGCCGAAGGAGATTATTTCGAGATAGAAAGCATTGAACGAAATATGAAAGGTTCTCATGCAAAGGATGTTTGTCTTTCTATTGAGCATGCAGCAAATATTTTCCGCGGAGAGTGTTTGTTCAACGACGATGTAGCCATTCTTGCTATTTGCTGGAAATAGTTTCTTTTTCTTTTTTCAAATGGAATAGATCCATCGCAACTAAGATTCCGATGAATCCCCAAAACGGCACCGAAGCTTTGTCTGTGTCCAAATAATTATTCAAGGTGCCGTGCACGAAATACGTTATCAATCCTAAGAACGCACTGGCTATAATTACCCGATGCTCTCTCTCTACAGCTGCGTAAAATAATTTAAATCCGAGTATGAGGGTATACACAAAAATTGAAAGAAATAGCAGCATGCCCAAAACACCTTCTTCCGCAAGCGGACCTAAGTATTCGCTGTGCGCGTTACCACCATCACCATTGTTTGTGCTTATAATTGTTCGATCTTTGGCCTGCTGAAACGGTGCGTAAACGAATTGATAAGTTCCAGGTCCCCAGCCCAATATAGGTCTTCTGTGAAACATTTCCATAGCGCAATGCCATCGGTTCAATCGTTCTAGATTCGAGGCGTCGGAAGAAACATTCGAAATAGAGGATACGTGTTCATCTAATTTGTCGCTACTCTCTTGTTTGTTCTGTCCAAGTTCTTGTTGAATATTATCCCACGAAAAAAGAAGAACACTGCCGAAAATGACTGTTCCACACAACACGTATTTCAGTGGAATGCGCAGCATCATGATTAGAAGTACTCCAAATGCAACCACAACAGATACCCACGCCGCACGTGTGAATGACAGCACAAGCCCAATGGACACGATGATTAAGGCGGCATATATTAAGAAGGTCACCAAGGGGCTTTTCTTTTTAAAAAAAAGTAAGCCAATGGAAACCGGAAAAAACATGGCCAAAACAGCACCGTAACTCGTGTGGTCCTTGAATAAGGGTTCCATAACCCAGTGTGCACTCTCCTTGTCGAAGTTGAATTGCGCATGTCGCGATACCGTGTAAATTATTACAATACATAGCGGGGCTAAATAACTAGCAAAGAATTTTTTTATGTTGGAAAGATCTTGGAAAAGATGAGTGCCCAGCAAATAAAATCCCGAGATAAACCAAAGTCGAGTAGCAATGAATTTAAATGAGACAAGCGGATATTCGCTGGTAACCGCCGTGAACACCATCCACAACAAATACAAGCCAATGATGAAGGTGAAAGGATGTTTGAATATTCTTCGGTCGACGCTTTTTCCGGAAATGATTTTAAAAATCATCAAGAGAAAGAGAGCAGCGATTATCGGTTCCGTTGGCAGATATATGCCAATGTGAGCCACTTCCATTTCCTCCAAATTAATACTCAAAGGAGTGGCCATTACGCTGAAGAACCACACCCATTCAATTTTGTGAATGGCCAACCACAAGGCAAATAGGGCGGCAGGAAGAAGAAATAGAAAGTACATTTCAAACGCAACAGCAACCGCTTGCGTAACAGCGAATAAGCTTCCCCAAAATAGAATTGGTTTGTTTTGAATAAATGCTGTGACGGCCCTCAATGCTTATCCCTTTTTCAACTTTTCAATGTTGTCGCGTACTAAAATCACCACAACGCCGAAGACGAATGTAGCCATGGCGCTCACCACCACAATGAGCCATCGAATAGGGTATGACTTTTTATCGGCCGCCGCGGCCTTGTCCACAACAAGGTGAGAAGAAATATCAGACTCAACGTCAATCTTCATCAAGTCGTAACGCTTCCTAAGAATCTGCATTTTCTCATACCCTCCGTCAATTTCGCTTTCAATTTTCTTGTAACGTGTTCCGTATTTAGAAAGAAAATCCATTTGAACTTTGATCTCCTGCGCGCGATCAGGGTGTCCTTCCACAATGGCTGTTCCGAATTGCTCGGTTAAATAGGCAATCTGGTCTTTGTAGCTGTATACGCCTTTCTCTTGAAGATACTGCATTGAGTCTTCAAGAATTTTTATTTCAGTTTGAAGGGTGTCCAGCGAAGACTTTGCATACAAGAAAGCCGACATCGCTCGGTCGCTGCGCATTTGGTTACTCACCGAGTCGGTCAGTTGCGCAATGTCATTGGCAATGTTTCTAGCACGCTCTGGAGAGGCGTCTAGCACCGTGATTTCAATGGACCCGAAGCGGGTTAAGTCAGCAGAAACGTTTTCGTTGTATTCCTTGCCAATTAAAGTATTGGCTCCGCGGTCTGTTTTGGCAATGTCATACACTTCCCAAAGATTGTACTTCTCTATAATTCTTCCTCGAACTTGATCCGAGTTAATAATCTGCATCAAACGCTCTGCGTCTTCTTCTTCACCGTAGGCCAAGACGTCAGATTTCTTTACATCTTCTAAAAGCTGCTCCCCGAAGCTGTGCTGCTGAGAGGCGAAAAGCACAACAGTACTTTTGTATTTTTCTGTAATCAGAAAAGAGGCGCCTGCTGCAATTATGGCTGCTGCTAACGTTACGAGGAACAGATGTTTTCTCCACTTGAAGACAACGACTAATAGATTAGACGAATTCAGGGATTCTTCAGAGTTATTTCCTTGGTTATTCATGCTTTGGTCAATGATCCTGCAAAAGTAAGGTCTTTTGAAGGCGGTTCGAACTGCTTAAAGGAGTTTGCTCGGAAATATTGCCCGACCTCTATTTTCGAGGTGTTAAATAAAAAATGGCAGATTAAGACATTTTTCAGTGAAAAATTCGAGTTCCTGTATTACTTTTGCGCCCGAAATTCAAACTGAATACATCTTTCTATGTCAACTCAAAATGGTAAAGTAGTTCAAATTATTGGCCCTGTGGTAGATATCTCTTTTCCTGCTGGTCAAAAACTTCCTAACATCCTAGATGCCCTTGCTATCAAGCGTTCTGGCGCAGACGATCTAATCCTAGAGTGTCAAAAGCACGTGGGTGAAGATACAGTTCGTGCTATCGCAATGGATGCAACTGAAGGTCTTCAGAGAGGTGCTGAGGTTGTGGCTCTTGGTCGCACCATCACCATGCCAACTGGAGAACAAATCAAAGGTCGATTGTTCAACGTAGTTGGAAAAGCGATCGATGGTATCGGAGAAGTGAGTAACGAAAATGGTAACTCCATTCACCGTGCCGCTCCTCGTTACGAAGATTTGTCTACCGCCACTGAGATCCTTTTAACAGGTATTAAAGTAATTGACTTGATTGAACCATACTCAAAGGGTGGTAAAATCGGATTGTTCGGTGGTGCCGGAGTAGGTAAGACCGTATTGATCATGGAGTTGATCAACAACATCGCGAAAGCATACACAGGTCTTTCTGTATTTGCTGGTGTTGGAGAACGTACTCGTGAAGGAAATGACTTGTTGCGCGAGATGATCGAGTCTGGCGTTATTAAATATGGCGATGCATTCGTGCACGAAATGGAACAAGGCGGATGGGACGTATCTAAGGTAGATATGAAAGCTCTTGCTGAAAGCCAAGCAACATTGGTGTTCGGACAAATGAATGAGCCTCCTGGGGCACGTGCACGTGTTGCTTTGAGCGGTCTTTCGGTTGCTGAATACTTCCGTGATGGAGATGCTGAGTCAGGTGGACGTGATATCCTTTTCTTCATTGACAACATCTTCCGCTTTACACAAGCAGGTTCTGAGGTGTCGGCTCTTTTAGGTCGTATGCCTTCTGCGGTAGGTTACCAACCAACATTGGCTTCTGAAATGGGAGCTATGCAAGAGCGTATTACTTCAACGAAAAGAGGTTCTATTACTTCGGTTCAAGCGGTATACGTGCCTGCAGATGACTTGACTGACCCTGCGCCAGCAACTACATTCGCTCACTTAGATGCAACAACGGTATTAAGTCGTAAGATCGCCGAGTTAGGTATCTATCCTGCGGTAGATCCATTGGATTCTACTTCTCGTATCTTAACTCCAGCTATCGTTGGTGACGAGCACTACACTTGCGCACAACGTGTAAAAGGAATTCTACAACGCTACAAAGAATTACAAGATATTATTGCGATCTTGGGTATGGACGAATTATCAGAAGACGATAAATTGGCTGTATACCGCGCTCGTAAAGTGCAGCGTTTCTTGTCTCAGCCATTCCACGTGGCAGAGCAATTTACCGGTATCCCAGGGGTATTGGTTCCAATTGAAGAGACAATTAAAGGTTTCAACATGATCCTAGACGGAGAGTGTGACGAGTTTCCAGAAGCTGCCTTCAACTTGAAAGGTACTATCGAAGAAGCTATTGAAGCTGGTAAGAAAATGTTGGCTGAATCACAGAACTAAGAGCAATTATGCGCGTTGAAATAATTACCCCAGAAACCGTCCTCTTCCAAGGAGAAGCAGAATATGTTTTCCTTCCTGGAAGTTCAGGTGGATTGGGAATCTTGAACAATCACGCCCCCCTCATTTCGTCATTGAAAAAAGGTAGCGTGCGAGTGAAAGATGCTCAAGGCAAAGAATTGACTTTTGAAGTGCTTGGCGGTACTGTTGAGGTATTGAACAACCAAGTAATGGTTTTAGCTGAATAATACTTCCTCACCGGAAGAACAATCTATCTTTATGAATATTGAACAACTCAACACCGGCTCTCTTACAGGAGAGTTGAAGGTGACTCTTGACCCTATTGATTACAATGAGACTTACGAAACGGCCTTAAAGATCTACCGTAAGCGTGTTGATTTACCGGGGTTTCGCAAAGGTGCAGTTCCTGCTTCTTTAGTGAAACAACGTTTCGGTAAATCATTATTGGTCGACGAAATAAATAAAATGCTCCAAGAGGCTATCGGAAATTATGTTTCTGAAAACAAACTTGAATTGTTAGGTAGTCCAATTCCAAAGGATGGCGATGATGTTGGAGATTGGGACAATCCTTCAACGTTCACGTTCACGTATGAAATAGGCTATGCTCCAACATTCGATTTGAAATTAGACAAATCAAAAACATTCACGAAGCTTGAAGTAGATGTGAGCGAGGAGTTAATCTCTCGTCAAATGAAGGAATACGCGCGTCGTCACGGTCAATTGTCTAAGCCAGAAGTTACAGAGTCGGAAGACATGATCATGGCTGAGATTGCCGAATTAAATGAAGACGGTTCTGTGAAAGAAGGCGGTGTTTCAAACAAGACTTCAGTTTTCTTGGAATACATCAAAGACGAAGCAACTAAAGCGTTGTTCGTTGGAAAGAACATTGGCGAAATAGCTGTGGTTGATCCGTTCTTATTGAATGCCGATCACGAAGATCTTTCTCGTATGCTGGGTGTAACACACCACGACCTTCATCACATCGATTCAAAATTCCAGATAATAATCTCTGAGATTATGCGCATGCAACCTGCTGAGCTTAATGAAGAATTGTTTGACAAGTTATTCACTCCGGGTACTGTAACTTCTGAAGAAGAAATGAAAGCTCGCGTAACGGCTGACTTAGTTGCTATGTTCGAAAAGGATTCAGAGTGGATGTTCAAGCGTGATTTCGCTAAGGATATCGTTGATTTGGTATCTATTGAATTACCAGACGAATTCTTGAAGCGCTTCATTCTTATGACCAACGAGAAACCAATTGAAATGGCTCAGTTGGAAATGGAATATCCTGGCTATGCAAACGGATTGAAGTGGCAGTTGATTGAAAATAAAATCATTAAGGAAAACGAAATCAAAGTTTCTTTAGATGATGCTATGGATTACGTTAAAGCTTCTTTGGTAGATCGGTTCAAGTCATACGGAATGCCTGTAGATGAAGAGCGTTTGGATCAATTGGCGAAGCAAACACTTGCAAAGCAAGACGAAGCAAAAAATGTTTACGACATGTTATATGAAGACGGTGTAATGAAAGTGGTTCAAGCGAATTGTTCTCTGAAAATTGAGCGTTTGGCTTACGAAGATTTCAAACACCGTGCTCAGCACTAAATAGAAATTGTATAAAAAGAAAAACCTCGGAAATTCCGAGGTTTTTTTACGTCCAGATTTTTAAAAAATTAATTCGGAATTAAAGAAATCTTTTCTAAGATCTCTGATATCTCACGCTTCGCAGAAGCAATTTTCTTTTCAATTTCTTTGCGCATACCTTCAGCTCCTTTACCGGTGAAAATGCCCATGTTGTTTTCATACGATTTGATATCGCCTTTTAATTTGTCTACTTTATCACGCAAAATCATTTTTTCTCTACTCAATCCTTTATCGCCAGTAGACTTAATGGTTTCAATTCGCGATTTGTAACGGGTGATATCTGCTTCCTTGCGATCTGCAGTCAACTTACCATACTTGTCGTCGAAAGCTGCCTTGTGACGCGCTTGCATTGTCGCGTAATGCTCTCTTGGAACATGCCCCAATGCTTGCCAGCGCTCATTGAACAGACGCAACATTGAAAGATCTTCGTTTTTATTTCCTGAAAGCGGAGTGGTTTCAATTTCAGTAAGCAACGCTTCCTTCAATTTTAAATTCTCTTCTTGAAGTCCCGTTAACTCTCCAAAGTGCTCTTTCTTTCTTTGAAAGAACATGTCACATGAAGAACGGAAGCGCTGCCATAATTTTTGTTCCTCTTTCGGATCGGCTCCCCCCACTTGTTTCCACGAGTCTTGAAGTTTTTTAATTCCTTCAGTGGCTAGTTTCCAGTCGCTGCTGTCTTGAAATGCTTTCGCTTCGTTTATGATAGTCTCTTTCGCTTTTTTGTTTTTTTCGTAAACTTCTTTGCGCGATTCATAGTAGGCTCCGCGTTTAGTGAAAAACAAATCGCATAGGCCACGGAATTCCTGCCAAATTTCTTCGTTCTCTTTCTTCTTAACCCAACCAATGGTTTTCCATTCTTCTTGAAGTTTCAAAACTTCTTCGGTCCACTTGTTCCAACTGTTGCTTTGAGTAAGATCCAATTCGAGAATCTCTTTCATGCGCTGAATAAGAAGTGTTTTCTTTGCTAAATTTTCGTTGCTGCTTGCGCTTAATGCATCGTAATGAGTCTGAACACGTTCTTGTTCAATACGAAGAACCCCAAAGAAATCATCGCCCATTTGCTGGAAGGTTTCTCTTGGAGAAGGACCAATGAGCATCCACTCACGCTGAAGTCTGCGAACTTCAACTTCCAATTCATTAATAGACTCGATAGCGGAAAGTCCTTTCGCTAACTCCATCAATTCTTCCTTCAACTTGTGATTTACTTTTAAATCGTTCGCCTGAAGTTCTTTGTAGATATTGATGTGATAGAAAAAGTCTTGATTCGCTTTGTGCCAGCGGTCAATTAAAGCAGGGTATTTATCGCCAGGAACATCCCCAGTATTGTCCCAATATTCTTTTATTTCTTTTTGAAGAGAAAATGCTTTTCCAATATTTTCTTCGTTCTTGGTAAGTCGCTCCATGCGATCACACAAGTCAGATTTTATTTCGAAGTTTCGCGCACGCTCTTGAGCAAGAGCTTTGCCTGAAACTTGAATTTTGTCTTCGTAATCTTTGAGTAATTCTTGAAGTGTCCCTTCCAGTTCATGAGGCGCATAAACAAAATCAGATTCTACACCTTCTGCATTTTCAGATTTGAATTGCGCCCATTGGAGTTGACGCTCTTTTACGCTTTCAGCTTTCCAGTTGCTGCGAATATTTTTTACTTGATCGCGCACCAACATAATATCTTCGGCTTGAAGTAAGTCGCGCAACTGGCCTATTAATTCCTCTTTCATTTTTCTATCTTCTATTCTATCACAAATTTAACGAAGAATTTTCATAATTCCTTTGAACATTTCACTCCGAACAAAGTATTATTTCTAATTTAGAAAAATGCAAAACGAAGCGACATTAGATCTTGCAAAATGCCGATTGAAAATTCAACGGTATTGCGACAAAGCGGAACGCGCACCTTTTGACGTAGAAAAGAAATTAATTCAATACGGGGTGTGGCAACAAGATCGACAAGAACTCATGTTGGAGTTAATTACACTGAATTTATTAAGTGAATCACGCTTCGCTTCAGCGTTTGCTCATGATCATTTTGAATTTCGAAAATGGAGCAAGCGGAAAATTGAATTACATCTTAAAGCTAAACGCGTTTCTCCACGAAACATTCAAGACGCTATTCGAAATCTACCGAGTGAAGGAGATGCACTTCAAATACGTGCACTACTTCCTGTCCTTCAAAAAAAATATGAAAAGAAAGGAAGGTTAAAAAATCAGTATGCTGCGAAAGCCCTAATTCGAAGAGGGTTTCAGACCGATGAGGTGTTTAAAGTACTTCGCGAGATGAGTGAAAGTTTTGACACGTTTTTAGATTAATTGGCGTACTTTTGCACTATAAAATTTCATTCCAGATGGCGATAACAATTGACGCGATCAACGAACTGAAAGAGCGCACGAGAGCGCTCGGGAGGTATCTTTGACGTGGAGGTAAAACTCCTCCAAATTCGTGAAGACGAAAAACTAACACAAGACCCGGACTTTTGGAACGATCCAAAAAAAGCCGAGGTAACCATGAAGCAAATCCGCAACAAAAAATTGTGGACAGATGCCTATCAGAAATGTCAATCTGCGGTTGACGACACCCAAGTGCTTTATGAATTTTTTAAAGAAGGCGAAGTAGACGAAGCCGAACTCGACGTGCAATATAAACTTGCATCGACCGAGCTTGAAGAGCTTGAGTTTAAAAATATGCTTTCTGCAGAAGAGGATAATCTAAGCGCTGTCCTTCAAATTACTGCGGGAGCAGGTGGCACAGAAAGTTGCGACTGGGCAAGTATGCTCATGCGCATGTACATCATGTGGGGTGAAAAGAGCGGACATAAAGTAAAAGAACTCGATCTTCAAGAAGGAGACGTTGCGGGAGTAAAACAATGTACGCTCGAATTCGAAGGGCCTTTTGCATTTGGTATGTTGAAAGGTGAAAACGGAGTACATCGCTTGGTGCGTATTTCTCCGTTCGACTCCAACGCAAAACGACACACTTCTTTCGTGAGTGTGTATGTCTATCCGTTAGTAGACGATACCATTGACATTCACATTAATCCAGCAGATATTTCTTGGGACACTTTCCGTTCAGGAGGTGCTGGTGGACAAAACGTGAACAAGGTTGAAACCGGGGTTCGATTGAAGCACAAACCTTCAGGTATCATCATCGATAATACCGAGACGCGTTCACAACTTCAAAACAAAGAAAAGGCATTGCAATTATTGAAGTCTCAATTGTTCGAAGCCGAACTTGCTAGACGTCATGCTGCACGCGATGAAATTGAAGCAGGGAAAAAGAAAATCGAATGGGGTTCACAAATTCGGAACTACGTTATGCAACCATACAAATTGGTGAAAGACGTTCGCACCGGCGAAGAAACAAGCGATGTAGAAAAAGTAATGAATGGTGAAATAGATAATTTCTTGAAAGCATTTTTAATGGGACAAGGGAAAGGAGTTCAGCATTCCGACAACGACGATTTATAATTTAAAAGCGAATATCATTATGGAAAATTTTCGTATTGAAAAAGACACAATGGGCGAAGTAAAAGTGCCTGCTCATGTCTATTGGGGCGCACAAACTGAACGCTCTAGAAATAATTTTAAGATTGGACCAGAGGCAAGTATGCCGAAAGAAATTATTAAAGCTTTCGGAACATTGAAGAAAGCCGCAGCACACGCTAACTGTCAGCTAGGAGTGTTACCTGTAGACAAGCGCGATGCAATTTCTGCTGTGTGCGACGAAATTGTTCGGGGAGAATTGTACGATCAATTTCCACTGGTAATTTGGCAAACAGGTTCAGGTACGCAGAGTAACATGAACGTGAATGAAGTCGTTGCAAATCGTGCGCACGTATTAGCGGGTGGACAATTGGGCGAAGGGCAAATGTTGTTGAATCCGAACGATGACGTGAACAAATCTCAATCTTCAAACGACACGTATCCGACTGCTATGCACATGGCCGCATACGAAGCGGTTGTGCGAGTTACCATTCCAGGTGTTACGCAACTGCGCGATACACTTGCAGCGAAATCGAAAGAGTTCATGAACGTTGTGAAAATCGGTCGCACACATTTAATGGATGCAACTCCGGTTACACTAGGACAAGAATTAAGCGGATATGTTGCGCAACTCAATCACGGTCTTCGTGCATTGAACAACACGCTTTCGCACCTAGGTGAATTGGCTTTAGGAGGAACGGCAGTAGGAACTGGAATTAATACACCTGAAGGATATTCAGAATTAGTCGCTGAAAAAATTACAGAGTTCAGCGGGCTTCCTTTTATTACTGCCCCGAATAAATTTGAGGCATTAGCTGCTCACGACGGTATCGTTGAAACACACGGCGCGTTGAAGCAATTAGCTGTTTCTTTAAATAAAATCGCGAACGATATTCGCATGATGGCTAGCGGTCCTCGCAGTGGAATTGGAGAAATTCACATTCCTG
>JBILTF010000059.1:0-14300 GCA_044371675.1 Flavobacteriales bacterium | reverse complement strand
AAATAATTAGCCGCAGCGTCTATTGCCACGCCGTATGAATAATAGGTGTCGAAAACAGAGTACAAATTTTTCAGGTTCAGACCTACACGCCACAAGGAATCTACCTTGTAGGAAGCTCCGAGGGTTAGTGCGTATTCGTTTGAAGAGAAAGTCCCAAGGTTATTTCCTAATCCGTCGAGTCTTGCGCTGGTTCCGTAACCGAAGTATTGGAGTGTTCCTGCAAACGCGAATTTGCTCTTTGTTGGATGGAATCCGAAAGTTGAGTATCCGAAATTCGATTGTCCAAAATAGCGCACGTAGCTCATGGCTAGTTTTCGATCCATTATCGAATCGATTAGTGCGGGATTAATGGCGGCAGTATTGATATCACTGGCGCAGAGAGCTATTGCATTGCCGCCAATTGCCGCAACGCGGGCAGAACCAAAAATGTTAATTCCAGAAAAAACAGTGTTGCCCGCTTGCGCGAAGCTGCAAAGTGAAGCTGCGCAAAGGACTAAAGTGAGGAGTTGCTTTTTCATGATTCAGGCATGCAAGTAACGAAATAGTTCTGAATATATTTCACGACTTACTTTGCTTTTTCTTTCAGAAGGGCTTTGTCTATGACTTCGTACATGTCTGTAACGAAGTGAAATTTCAGACCCTTCAAATAGAGTTCATCTATTTCATCTATGTCTCTGCGATTTTTATCGCAGAGAATAATTTCTTTGATTCCTGCGCGCTTCGCCGCGAGAATTTTCTCGCGCACACCGCCTACGGGTAGGACTTTACCTCGGAGTGTGATTTCACCTGACATGGCGAGAAACTTCTTCACTTTTCGTTTGGTGAACGCAGACGCAAGCGCCGTTAACATGGTAATACCTGCGCTTGGGCCGTCTTTTGGAACGGCGCCTTGGGGAACGTGAATATGCACATTCGTTTCGTCGAACACCTTCGGCTCCATTTCCAACAAACTAGAATGTGCCTTCAGATATTCAAGCGCTAAGACAGCGCTCTCTTTCATAACATCGCCCAAGTTTCCTGTTAGGGTTAGCTTTCCTTTTCCTTGCGTTAAGCTAGCTTCAATAAACAAAATATCTCCACCTGTTGGCGTCCACGCCAATCCTGTAACCACTCCCGCAACATCATTGTCTGCGTATCGGTCCTTCTCATAACTCACTCCCAATGCCCTTGACACATCCTCCTTGGTTAAGGCTGCTCTGTATTTTTCATTGAAGGCCATCTGCTTTGCTCGGTGACGAACCATTTTACCAATGCGTTTCTCGAGTGAACGAACGCCGCTTTCGTTGGTATATGATTCAATCAAAAACGAAAGCACCTCATCGTTGAATGATATGTTCTTCTCGGTTAGTCCGTTTTCGGTTAATTGCTTCAGTACTAAATGGCGCTTCGCAATTTCTAATTTTTCTTCGAGCGTATATCCGTTCACTTCAATAATCTCTAAACGATCGCGAAGTGCGGGTTGTAACGTTGAAAGCGAGTTGCATGTTGCTACAAACATAACCTTCGAAAGGTCGTATTCCAACTCAACAAAGTTGTCGTAGAACGCATGGTTCTGTTCCGGATCCAACACCTCTAACATAGCCGAACTTGGATCGCCGTGAACCCCCTGCCCCATCTTGTCAATTTCATCTAAAACAAAAAGTGGATTCGATGTACCTACTTTCTTCAAGTTCTGAATAATTCGACCGGGCATGGCGCCTATGTATGTCTTGCGATGACCCCGGATTTCCGCTTCGTCGTGCAATCCGCCTAAAGACATGCGGACGTATTTTCTTCCGATTGCTTCAGCAACGCTTTTTCCTAATGAAGTTTTACCAACGCCTGGAGGTCCATATAAGCAAATGATTGGCGATTTCATATCGCCTTTTATTTTCAATACCGCGAGATGCTCCAGGATTCTTTCCTTCACTTTTTCCAAACCGAAATGATCACGATCGAGTATTTCTTTCGCGTGATTCAAATCGAAATTATCTTGACTGGTTTCGCTCCAAGGCAAGTCTAGCAACAATTCAACATAGTTAGATTGCACACTGTATTCCGCAGCTTGCGGATTCATGCGTTCGAGTTTTGCCAAATCTTTTTCAAATGCGAGACGTACATTTTCTGGCCACAACTTTAACTTTCCTTTTTCACGTTTCGCGTCAATTTCTTCTTTCTGGGGATTTGCTCCAAGCTCGTCCTGAATCTGCTTGATTTGCTGCGTGAGGAAATACTCCCGTTGTTGTTTTGAAATGTCTATATGAACCTTCTTCTGAATCTCTTTCTTCATTTCTAGCATTTGCAAATCGCTATGCAATTGCTCAAATACCTTCTTTGCCCTTTCATCCAAATCTGCAATTTCTAAAAGCTCTTGCTTTTTCTCCACATCTGCCTTCATATTGGATGAAATGAAGTTTGTGAGAAAAGACAATCCACTAATATTCTTGATTGCCAAAGCCGCTTCGCTTGGAATATCCGGAGAAAGATTAATGATGTTCAATGCGTGATCGCGAAGCGATTCGAACAACGCTTGCTGCTCTTTGCTTTCCGCTTTGTTGTTGATTTCTTCAAATGCCGAAACTTGCGCTTCAAAATACGGATCAGTTTTTACTAAGCCTTGAATCGAGAAGCGCTTTTTACCTTGAAGAATAACCGTCGTGCTTCCGTCGGGCATCCGTAACATGCGCAAAATGGTGGCCTGTGTTCCAATGTGATGGAGGTCTTCGAAGGAGGGATCTTCCATATCTGCGTTGCGTTGTGCTACTACGCCAATGGTTTTTGTTCCTGCGTTCGCCTCTTGAATGAGGCGAATGCTGCGATCTCTTCCAACAGTAATTGGAATAACAACACCTGGAAAAAGAACAGTATTTCTTAGCGGCAGAATAGGCAACACTTCAGGTGTTTCCTCATTCGCCATATTGTCTTCGTCCTCAGCTGAAATGAGAGGAATAAATTCTTGATTATTTTCTTCGTCGGAAAAAAAATACGGATCTACTTCATTGTTCATACGCCTCAATTTTCAATGTCAATGCCACTTAATTTCCTCTGCCGTTATGACCGAGAAGCAGCTGTTATTTTAAATACATACGCCAATACGGCTCTTTCAGATGCTGACATTTCCTTGCCGCGCCGTTGCATCATGCGTTCCGCTGTTTGAATGGCTTTGTCTAAGTTGTGCTCTACCACACCTGTTCCCCAAGTAAATGAAGGAACGCATTTCGGTGGGAAGTCTCCGGCAAAAACATTGGCTGCAACTCCGATGTAGGTGCCGGTATTGAGCATGGTGTTTATTCCAAACTTCGCGTGATCGCCTACGAGTGCTCCGCAAAAAGTAAGTCCCGTATTGAATTCACTTCGATCTAAATCATTCGAAATGGAAACGCTACTGTAGTTGTTTTTCAAATTACTGCAATTGGAGTCGGCTCCGAAATTCACCCAAGACCCAACGACTGCATTTCCCAAAAAACCATCGTGCCCTTTGTTGCTGAATGAATGAAAAACTACGTTCGAAGTCTCTCCTCCTATGCGACATTCTTCACCAAATGAAGAGGGACCGTAACACTTCGTTCCCATCTTCAACACCGCGTGTTTCCCGATGTATAGAGGACCGCGCAACATACTTCCTTCCATCACCTCGGCTCCTTCATCAATGAATATAGGGCCGCTTTCAACATTCAACACCGCATCGAAAACCTTTGCTGTATCATGAATGAATAAGTTGATTTCTTCACCAATAACTCTGCAGTATTTACTCGGCTTTGCTCCGTTCTTTTTATTCGCTAAAGCAAAATCCTCGCGAAGTAAATAATCGTTTACTGAAAACAAATCGGTTATTCCATTCAACCACATGGACTCTGCTGTCCATGCGCGATGCTCGAAGGAATCCCAATTCATGTGCAAACCTTTCGCGGCAACGCATACATCGTGAATGAAGAAGGCTTCATTGGATTTCAAACTTTGAATGGCGGCAACCGCTTCATTATTTGGAATTACACGTGAATTAATATACAAGCTCTCACCAGCGGGAATCGGTGCATATAGATCTTGCAGCGAACTTCTTGTTTGAATGAAGAGTGAATCACTCTCGAAAAACATTTTCCAACGATCTTGAACGGAATACATTCCGGCGAACAAGTCGGCGACAGCTCGAGTGTGCGATAGCGGTAAGAATGAATTGACCAAGTGGTCTTCAAAAAGTACGATTTGCATATTCTTCAAATTTACACGCTACGCTTCAAATTCCAACTGGAAATTCCTATGTAGACAATAATCGTAAAAAGATATAATATGAGACCCGGGAACGCTGCTCAATGAATCCTATAACTCCGCCCAAGGCAAAAAACAGGACCCATAACGGGCCTCCATCCGCCTTTCCAATCTTTCACAACAACAGGAATGGTCAACACCACCGCTAACGCGTTAACCATTAAAAACAATACATACGTACCAACATTCACCCATTGTCGAATGAAACTCATCTGTGCAAATGCTCGTCTAGGAATGTTATCGATTCGCCTACAAATGAAAAATAATAAAAAACAAACACTTAAAATTAATCAAAGCGAAAATGAACCTTTCAGTTAAGATGATGTTATTAATTCCTAAATCGACAACTATGCGCCCTCAAGAGTTCACCATTAAGGACCTGGAGAATTTCTCGGGAATCAAAGCTCATACGATTCGTATTTGGGAGCAACGCTATGGAATTCTCTCTCCGGACAGAACTGACACTAACATTCGCAAATACAATGACACTGATTTAAAATCGCTTTTAAATATCAGTCTTCTCAACAGTTTAGGTCACAAAATATCAAACATAGCGAAGCTCTCAGACGATCAAATCAGAGAGATGATAAACAAGCATGCTCACAGTAACAATACAGAGGAGCATTTTCTTCATATGCTCAAAATATCTATGCTGAATTATGATGAAGAGCTTTTTTCTAACGTCATTGATCCGCACACTACAGAGTTCGGATTAGAAAAAACCTTCCGCGTAATAATCATGCCTTTTCTTCATCAAATTGGTTTGCTTTGGCAGTCAGACTCGATTTGTCCAGCTCAGGAGCATTTTATTAGTGCACTTATCCGTCAGAAATTGCTGTTTCATGTTGAATCTTTGAAAGTTCCCCTTGAGCAGAACAGACGTCCAGTTGTGCTTTATCTTCCGGACCTTGAGATTCATGAACTTTCCTTATTAATGCTTCATTACATATTGAAATTGCGTGGTCTTAGAAGTATACTTTTGAGCCAGTCTGTGCCTCCCGAAGATTTAAAACAAGTAGCTCAACGTCTTGGAGATGTGGATTTTGTTTCAATTTTCACCACCCATCCTTCTACAGTTATGGTTCCTGACTACCTCAAAAGACTTACTCGAATGTTTATGGATACAGACTGCCACTTCCATTTTACAGGCTACAATTTGAAAGGAATCAAGTCTCCAGACACGCTTTATATCACACTTTACGGCAATATTGACGAGTTGCTCGACGGGCTAAAGCACTAATTGTTAAGCCTTTAATTATTTTGTTTAATATTTAATCGAAATAATTAAACAAATATTTGGAATAGAGTTCAGTTTGTTTAATATTTGCACTGCATTTATTAAACAAAATAAAAAAATGAGCACACTCGAATTCAACTACCTCATTGGTAACCATTCAGGATCGTTAAAGAGCTTTGCCTATAATTTCACAAAAAATGTTGAAGACGCAGAAGATCTTCTTCAAGACACGTTGCTTAAGGCTATTCGTTATAAAGATAATTTTCAAGATGGAACAAATTTCAAAGGATGGTTATTTACCATTATGCGAAACATCTTCATTAACAATTATAAGCGTAAAAAACTGCAGAAGACCATAAACGATGGGACAGACAATCAGTTCTATTTGAATTACGGTAAAATTTCTGAGGACACTGTCTCTTCGAGAATTAATGAAAAGGACATTAATAAGGCTATTACCCAATTGCCTTACGAATTTAGAACGCCTTTTCAGCTCTTCGTAGACGGTTACCACTACGACGAAATCGCAGATTCTATGGGCATTCCTATGGGAACAGTTAAATCACGTATTTTTCACGCTAGAAAAAAACTCAGCGAAGAACTTTCACAATTTGCTTAAACAAAGCAGGTAGTGTCCATTTCGGGCTCTCTCCAAGACTTCCACATTCAGTTTCACTGATTTTGCCGTTTTAACTGCGGTTTCAAAGTCGACAAACAACCAGGGAAAGCATTGCGTTTTCCCTTTGTATTTTAGTTCAAATTGCACTTTACCAAAGTATTCCGAATCAAGCATGGGCCAATCAGCCTTGGCGTATGTAACATCCGTGCTATCTATAAAGATAGACCCCTCCTTACTCAGAAATCCCTTCAACTTACGAAACATTAATTTTAACTCAGCAAGAGATCCTGCCAGTCCCATTCCGTTCATGAGAACCAAAATGGTATCGAAGTTTTTCAAATTCAAATTTTTCCAATCTTCATTGACTACTTTATTTACTCCTTGCGCTTTAGCAACACTTGCCGACTTCTTCGAGACTTCTACAGCAGTAACATCGAAGCCTTTGTTTTGAAGATAAAGCGCGTGGCAACCGGCTCCGCATCCCAAATCGAGGACGCTTCCTTTGCATTCCTTCATTGCAATTCTCTCGTACTTAAGCATGTTTCGACAGGTACGAAAAAAGATACTCGGATACATTTCTGGTTCTTCATTTTTGTTAATAAAGACTCGGACAGGGGTGTTGTCGCCCTTCAGAAAATAAGATTCGATTGCAGAACCAAGAACATCATGAACCATGTCGCAAATATATAGGCATAAAAAAAAGAAAAACGCGGCAACCAATTGCATAAATTTGTCGTCTAGAAGATGTCAAAACCTTATCATGACTAAAAAGCTTTTTTTCTTATTCACACTGTTGTGCTCGGCAGGTAGCGCTAGCGCTCAGCTTCAAATGCAAACTTTAACCATTCAGCAGTACGTTCAAGACGTTTTGTTGGGCAGTGGCGTTGCAGCAACTAATATTTCATTTACTGGCTGCCCTGAGCAAATTGGATATATCACCGGAGGAAACTCCATTGGATTATTGATTGACGGAGGTATTGCGCTTTCAACTGAACCCGTAGCTTCAATTGTAGATCCAAATTCAGGAGTTTTTTTATCGGGCTGCCAAGTCGCAGGAGATGCTGATTTACTCGCAATTGCGAATTCTGTCCCACCGCTTATAGGTCAGTCTTTCACAGTGAGTAGTATAAACGACGTTTCTATCCTTGAATTTGATTTTGTTCCAACCGGAGACACCTTGCGATTCAATTATATTTTCGGAAGTGATGAATACCTTACCTGGGTCAATTCTTCTTTCAACGATATTTTCGCGTTCTTACTTTCCGGACCTGGGATAACAGGTCCATATGCCTCGCCGGCTGGATTTCCGGGAGGAGCCGTGAACATTGCTCAATTGCCGAATACCGCCCTTCCCATTACAATTAGCTCAGTAAACGATGTGTCGAACAGTGCTTACTACATAGATAATCAACCAAATGTTGGGATTTTTTTGAATGGATATACGGTAACACTGGAAGCGCTTTCGCCTGTCCAATGCGGCGAGACATATCACATTAAATTGGCGATTGCCGATGGAAGCGACGCCAATCTTGAATCTGCCGTAATTTTAGAAGAAGGTTCTTTTTCAAGTAATGCGGTAGTTAATGTTGACTTAACGTTAAACGCAGGCGGGCCCGACCAAGAAACACTATTTGAAGATTGTGGTGAAGCAACTTTAACATTTACGCGTCCAGAAATTAGCAATCTCTCTTTACAAGACATGTGCCTTATCACATGGTCTGGAACTGCTATGAATGGTGTAGATTACACCTTAATGCCTGAAACAGTAATCTTCCCGCCTGGTGTTGCTTCCGTTTCCTTTACCATTGATGGCTTTTCAGATGACCTTGTTGAAGGAACTGAAACGGTTCACATGGAAATCTTGAACTTAGCTGCCTGTAATGGTTCTGGACTTGTAAGTAACTTCGACTTCTTTGTAGCTGATGTTCCCAATCCAATTGTTGTTACTGGGTACCCTCAAGACTTATGTCTAGGCGTAACAGCGACATTGGAACCTACAATTACCGGAGGTTACGGCAATTATGTTTACAATTGGAGCACTAATGAGACTACTCCAACAATTGATGTTTCCCCGCTTATTTCGACGACTTATTTTTTAACTGTTACAGATACTTGCGGATGGCCGGGGGGGAACACGAATTTCCCCGTTGACATACTTGTCTTTCCCCAACTGGTTACCAACATTGACAACGGTGACATTACCCTTGGGTGCAATGAAAATGTGAATATAACAGCAACTACGACCGGAGGTGATGGTGATTATACCTATTTATGGACCGACGAAAATGGAGCTAATTTATTCGGCTGGGAAAATTCACTTTTCTATGGATCATCATGGAGCGGTCCAGGGACTGTTAATGTTGAAGTGACTGATGGTTGCGGACTTGTCGCTATCGACCAAATTCAAGTTTCATTGAGTATTCCTCCCCTTGTAATTACGGTTCCAGAAACGATTAATGTACAGTGTTTGACTTTCTTCACTATTCCTGCTGCGGTAACGGGTGGTGACGGATTCTATTCTTACAGTTGGTATACCAACAATGTTTATGAATGGGACGAGTGGGACAACATCTACGACAACACCGGTATAGTTTCTCAAGCTACAGTCGCAGTTGAAGTCAGCGATGGATGCGGACAATTCGCATCTGAAGATATAATCATTACTGTTGAAGCGCCACCATTGGCTGTTACCCTTCCTGCTGCTTTAACTGGAAACTGTATTACTCCGTTTACCATTCAGCCTACCGTAACAGGCGGCGGCGGAACAATGTCATATGCATGGAACAACAACGGAACTCCTTCATCAACAAGTGTGAACTATACATTGACTCCGGGAGTTTCTACAACTGTTGGATTAACGGTAACGGACGGATGTGGATCTTCAGCGAATGCACAAGTGCCAATCACAATTACAAATCCACCCGTTTTCATTGATCTTGGAAACGACATTACAGCAGGATGTTTGGACAACAGCCTGATTACTCCAACTATTTCAGGTGGATCTGGCGGAAACAGTTTCGATTGGATTGTGGACAATGCTGTGGCTGGAAATGGAACTACGTTCTCTATTGTTACTCCGGTTGACGAACAAGTTATAGCAATAATCACTGATGCTTGTAATCAGACCGATTCAGACACCTTGTTGATTTTCATTCCTAACCCACCTTTGAATTTAACAGCTTCTTCAGACACTTCTGTTTGTGTGTTGGGTACCGCCGTCTTATATGCTCAAGCTTCAGGTGGTGGGGGAGGATTCACGTATACATGGACCAACAATAGCAATGGGACTACCGCAACTTATTCAGATTTAACCTCACCAGGGACATATACTGTTACTGCTCTTGATCTCTGCGGACAGTCAATAGCTGAAAATGTATTTGTGGATGTTATTCCTGTAGATGCGCAGTTCACTACGGACAATACTTCCGGGTACACTTATGACTTCATGAATATTGACACTCCTCCTTGCGCTGGATGTAATTACGAGTGGATTTTCCCGAGCGGTGAAGTTATTACGACACCGAATGCCTCCTATACTTTTGACGGATTTGGCGAATCAACCGTTTATTTCAATGTTACCAATGCAATTGGTTGCACAGCAAGCAACAGCTATACAATCACCTTCCCTCCGTTAATGTACATTCCGAACACCTTTACTCCAAACAATGACGGGTTGAATGATGTGTTCATGGTTGAAGCCAGTAGTGTCATGACTTTTGAAATTCGAATATTCGATCGTTGGGGCGATGAGGTGTATTATTCAACGAACATTGAAGATGCTTGGGTGGGTGACCATCGCGGGAACAACGACACGTATTGTCCAAACGACGTATATAGCTACGTTGCTACCATTAAAGGATTCAATGGAGAGGCCGAGGAATACAAAGGGACGGTTACTTTGGTGAGATAACACAACACGTTGTGATGACCGTTGCACGGATGACACTGCGTGATGACGCTGCGCGAGGTTTATTCGTTTATTACAAGCGTATCTATTGTGCGGAGGATGTCGTTGAAAATGATTTTTTCTTCTCGGGTGAAGTTTTCTTGAGGGGTGCTGCGCAGGAAACTCATGGCTCCCAGTTGTTCTTCTTCTGAATAAACGCCTTCCTCTACTTCTAAAATACTGAGTAGTTCAAGCATTCCTTGAAGACTATTCTTTACCGCAACTTCAACCAAAACATGCAGCTGTCCGGCCGCTGAAAACCCATTGCTCCACAAGAACTGTAGTATCTCAACCTGAATTGATTTAAACTTCTCCTCGAAAAGTGCTTGAACCAATTCCTCTTCTGCATTTTTTACACGCATGGCTCCAAGCATTTCACGCGCTTCTTTCTTCATTGATTCAAGACTCGAAGATGCAAGAACTTCCAACAGCGGAGAAATTGCAGATGCCTTTCCATTTATCTTCAATTGCTCAATGGCATTCAATGCTATTGATTCATCGGAAGACATTAATTGAATGCGTATTTCAGTAGATGATAATTTTTGGCTCACTATTCGTTAGGATTAAAATGAGCGGCGAAAATAGTTCATAAAACGTAAGGAATATTTTTCAATTCGCGCACCAATAAATAAAAACTATTTGTATAATTGTGTAAAGATTAAAACCTATGAAAACTCTTCGCTCTCTTTTAGTTGCTGCAGCTCTTATTATGGGATCTTCAGTTATGGCTCAAAACATTGTAACAAGCAATGAAGTGAACCTTACACTTTCGTCAACTACAACACGCGAGCAGTTGTTTCAACTACGCAACGACATGATTGCTCAAGGCTTAGATTTTCAGTACACCCCGCAATTCGATGCGAACAGAAACTTAATTGGTATTTCATACTCTGTCCGCGCAACTACTGGCGGATTGGTTGTTTGTCAATCGAACAGCAACGTTAACTTAACTGCTACTTCAGCTCATATTCATTTGGTGAAGCAAAACGGTAAATTCGTAGAACAGAACTAATTTCATTTTCGAGATAAAACAAAAGCCGCTTTTTCAAGCGGCTTTTTTGTTTCCTTTCATTTACGCCTTACTTCAATCAATTAAACTCTACTTTCCATGCGGCGATACCCGCTGCGAATTCCTTAATGTATGTGCCTGTTGAACTGTATACTTTCACCGTTGAAGGTGAAGCATAATTTGTTTCACTGCACACCCAAACCTCTTGCGTTGTCGGATTAACAGAAACTCCATTTGAAGAGGCTGTCAAGAAATCCGTCATGAGGCTCGTCTGCATATCAAAAGATAAAACTGTTGTGTTTGCAATGTAAATTCTGTTGTTTGTCTCGTCCTTCGCCATGTGCAACGGATGATCTCCCAATACACCCACATCGAATGTCGTGACAGAATTATCCACTGTATACACTTTCGCCAAAGCCGCAGGCGTATGTCCAATAATTTGCGTCCAGTTTTCATCATACTGCGTCTCGCCGCTGCACAAAGCCCACAAATAACCGTTTGCGTCTACTTGAATTTCAACCGGTCTATCTGCGACATTTACATAAGTAAGAACAGACTGTGAAGGAATATCGATAACGGCAATACGATTGTCAATGTCCCATCCACCGCTGTTACACACATACAATCGATTGCCCAAAACGCACATGCCTTCAGGCCCCAATCCTACAGGGGTAGAAGCCGTAATGGTATTTGTTGAAAGGTCAATCCATTTCACACTTCCATCTAAACTACCATCGGTCACCGCAGCCATTCCATTTCCGATAAATTGAAACGAACGTGGATAAGTAAATCCTGTAATTTCCGCTTCCACCTTAAAGGTAGTAGCATTCATAACAATGATTTTCGACGTTGAATTCGATATTGCGTAGAACTTTCCGTTCACAACATCGAAATCTGAAATCACATCGCCCAAAGCTGTTCCATTCTCTTCAGCAAACGGATTTGAAACCAACACGTTGTTAAGCGTCCAGGTAACACTTCCGTTCAGATTTCCGAATGAACCTTCATTGACTACAAATGCGCCATTAGAATAGTCTACAACGGGCTCATCAGTAGTTTTGTTTTTTTCGCAAGAAACGAGAATCGTTGCGCATAGTAAGGCAGATAAAAATTTGAATTTCATGGTTATTGTATTTTATTGAATAAAAAATTTAATTCCGATTGAGTAGACTCTTCCCGGTAACGCATATCCGCGTATCCATTGGTATTGGACGTTTGTCAGGTTTTGGACTTCAAATTGAAGTGATAATTTATTCTTGTTGAATTGCCATTCTTTGTTCACACTTGCATTGAGCAAGTTGAAGCTTGGAAGCGC
The DNA here is from genome assembly GCA_044371675.1 of Flavobacteriales bacterium. GTDB lineage: Bacteria > Bacteroidota > Bacteroidia > Flavobacteriales_D > Sanyastnellaceae > CAIZGX01. Next base: position 1,929 of record JBILTF010000059.1, on the reverse strand, counting down.
ATAGAAGCTCGTATTCCCTTCATCGGTATAGCGCTGCGAAACAAAAGTGTCTGAAAAAAGTAACGACCAACTCTTGTGTGTGTATTGCGCAGAAGCGCTCGAACGAAGTCGGGGTGTATAGACCATATCGAATACGCCCGGACTTCCGATGTTCTTCGCCGTCGTGCTTGTCCATTCTGTTCTGCTCGTTAGATTCAACCAACCACCATGTAGTTTTGATTTCCAAGAAACCACGCCTTCCATTTGCTTCATTTCAACTGATTTGAAATTACTCGCCATCCAAATATCTTCAGGCATGGGCAACCATTGGATCCAGTTTGAAACGGAACCTGCCTTGGCATTCATTTGGAATTGAATAGACATTTCATTTCGAATAAACATTTCATTGTCCCATTTGAATTGAATCCATTTAGCTTTTTCCGAGAGCAATTCAGGATTACCGCCTTGAATCCAGTACAAATCATTTGCGGAAGGCATGCGCGATTTCACACTACCAGAAACAGTAAATTGTGAGCTAACATTTTTCATTTTATATGGAAGTTCCATTCCCACTTCCCCACTTATAATCGGGTTCCGATCTGAGCGCCATTCCGGCTTCACCCAAGAAACCATTCTCAATTTTCCTTTTGCTAAATCCTGAATGTAAGAAGCCCATAACGAACCTCCCTTCCATTGGACTTGTTGACTCCAATCGCGGTATTGAAGATTCGTAAAACTTGCGGTAGGATTTATTTGAACGAGCGCTCTGCGCATTTGCAACGAACCGTTTACAAACGCATTGACAAGGCTTGTTTGAATTTGACTTGAAGCTACATAGCTTGAATACTCTTGATTGGATAGCGTAAGAGAAACGCCCTGTTTCGACTGAAAATGCATGAATGAAAAAACTCTTTTGCGCTTTCCTTCACAATAAAAAGTCGATTGAAAAAGATCGTCATGCTGATTTGCATTCCAGTTGCCCACCCCGCCCATGACTGATGGCAATAATGCATAACGATTAACTGTCATGGTGTTGAAATAATGCGTCCTTTTCTTTCCTTCAAAAACAAGATTGCTCTGCACACCTTGTGTCATGTTGTTGTTATTCGTTTGAGTAACCAGAGGGGCTTCCCATTGCTGAGTATCTCTGTAACTGAATCTGTTTTCATTTCGTGATTGAAATGCTCGAATGCTCCATTTCCATCGATCTCGTTTTCTTGAAACAGCCATTCCGTAAAAAATATTCTGTAAGGAATTCACGGTGCTTTCGACAGAGATTTCATTTTTTGTGGCAACATTTGATTCTAACCGAAGCGTTGCTGCTAATCCAACATTTCGTTGGAAGCCGCTAAAGTTGCGTTCTCCGAGCGATGCCGATTGAATAAAGAATGAAGGGATGAGCGAGAGATCGGCCATTCCTAGTGTTGGCGAGTTTAGTACGGCTCCATTCAATTCAACGGTAACGTAGTTCGAGCTCATTCCTCCCAGACGCAAAGAAGCGATAGATCCAGGTGCTCCGTATGAATTCACCAATCCAATTCCGGAACGCTGAAGCGTTGAAGAAATGTCGAGTGATGAGCAATTCAGCAATAGCACCGAGTCTACTGCATGGAGTTTATCGGCCTTTAGACTTCGTTCCGAAATAATTTCCAAAGGCATAATCTGAACATGCGGAAGTGAGTCTTGCGAAAACACAAACACAGGCAACAGCAACAATAAAGCAGCACAAAGTTTTTTATTCATAGTCCTGTTCTCGCTTGGCCCCGAGCGATGATGGGGTTAATACACTTGGCAGGTCTTCTGACTTATCTCTCGGTTGCGCGCCTTCCCGTTTTCACAGTGGCTTTGAGTGGCAATCGTTTTCATTCTTTCGAATGAGAGCTTTACAGCTGCGGGCACAGTTCGCGATTTTCGCGCGATTCCCTTTTCACAATGAACTTCTCCATTGAC
>JBILTF010000058.1:0-14358 GCA_044371675.1 Flavobacteriales bacterium | reverse complement strand
TCCAACAACTCTTTCGACTTGTATCTTTCGTGAGAACCGCTTGTGCTGTGGCCTTGCGGCTGAGTGATTTCTTCAACATGAATTAAAACAGGTTGGTGGTGCGTGCGCGAATGCTTCACAGCCTTCTCGAACATGAGCATCAACTCTGAATAATCCCAACCCTTCGCTTTGAATATTTTTATTCCTCCAGCACCCGGTTCGCTTTGCATTCCGCTTAACGATTCCGAAATACTTTCTTTCGCAGTTTGATATTTTTTCGGAACCGAAATTCCCCATCCGTTGTCCCAAACACACATGCACATAGGCACGCCTAAAACAGCAGATGCATTCATGGTTTCCCAAAACAATCCTTCTGAAGTGCTTGAATCGCCTATGGTTCCGAAGGCTACCTCGTTTCCTTTATTCGAAAACTGAGTTCTTGAATGAAGAGCAGTATTCGCTTTGTAATATTTCGAAGCTTGCGCCAATCCCAACAAACGAGGCATTTGTCCGCCCGTTGGAGAAATATCTGAGGAAGAATTTTTCATCTCCATCACGTTCTTCCAATCTCCATTTGAATCTAACGCACGCGTTGAAAAGTGTCCACCCATTTGTCTTCCACCCGAAGAAGGTTCCTTCTCGGTGTCTGTATGCGCGTATAACGCTGCGAAATATTGTTGAACAGTAAGCTGACCAATGGCCATCATGAACGTTTGATCGCGGTAGTAACCAGATCTCCAATCGCCATTTTGAAATTGTTTGGCCATGGCAATTTGTGCCAATTCTTTTCCATCACCGAAAATACCAAATTTGGCTTTTCCAGTAAGAACTTCCTTTCTACCCAACAACGAAGCTTCACGGCTTAAACAAGCCAAAAAATAGTCGTCGAGTAACATTTGCTTTGCGGTATCATTCACCGCCGATTTGTTGGCCAAACTCATAGGGCGCAAAGATAAGAACAAAGTGAAAAACATGGTGAAGGCGAATGTCCTCTTCCGTCTAACAACGCATCTTTCGAAACGTAAAGTTTATTCGAGGGGAAGCAGACTTCACTTTCCCAATCGAATGTTGCCAATGCTCTTGGAAATTATTCATCAACAATAGCGAGCCATGGGGCAGATTGAAAGCCAACTTCTTTTCGTCGATTCGCGATCGGAATTTAATCACGCGCTCGCCTCCAATAGACACCGATGCAATAACCGCAGCATCCATTTCTTTCTCATTATCACTGTGCCACCCCATGCTGTCTTGCCCGTCTCTGTAGTAGTTGCAGAGCACAGCATTGAATTCTGCCTTAGCTAAAATTTCAATTTTTTGTTTTAGTTGGAAAAGAATCGGCGGAAGTTCATTCGCTTTCCAATGCACGTTGGAATACGTGTACGCTGGACCGAAATAGCACGTCAGGCGCGGTTCTAAATGTTCTTTTCCGAATACGCAAATGGTATTCTGTTGCCAAGGCAATGAAAGAAAATCTTGAACGGAATAGGGTTGAAAAATTTCGTGATGAAGAATAAGCTCTTCTCCGTTTGAACTATAGAGTTGCTCCTGGCTGAACATCATCGGCAGGAATTGTTTTCGTTTCTTCTTGAACAGGCGGTGCTGGCTCCTCTTCGTTCATCAGCTGATCCAATGGAACTTCTGCGCGAGCCTGTTTACGCATATCATCGGCGCTCTTCAATATTTCATCTTGAACATCTTTTGCGGCGTTGCGAAACTGGTACATAGTCTTTCCCAATGTGCGAGCGATAGAGGGAACCCCCTTCGCTCCAAAAAGCAAAAGATAGATGAACAAAATCATGAAAATCTCGCCAGTACTCATGCCGCAAAGGTAAGCGTGTTAAACTTCATTCAAAGAAAAATGCCGGGAAAATCCCGGCACTTTCAAAGTATTCTAATGTGATTTTATTTCGCTTCTTTCTTTGTAAACAATTGACGCATATCAACAACAATCGGAGTTGCAATAAACAAGGTTGAATAAACCCCGCTAATTACTCCAATAATCATTGCGAATACGAATCCACGAATATCATCGCTTCCGAAGATGAACATTACACCTAAGGTCAACAATACCGTCATAGACGTATTGATTGAACGACCAAGTGTGCTATTCAATGCATCATTGATAGTAGACTTCAATTCTGGGTTACGACGCTCACGGAAGTACTCACGAATACGGTCAAAGATTACAACAGTATCGTTGATCGAATATCCGATTACAGTTAAGATTGCAGCGACGAAGTTCTGATTCACTTCCAATGTGAATGGAACCAATCCGTTCAACAACGTGAACGCGCAGATTACCATCAATGCATCGTGGAACAACGCTACCGTTGCACCAATTGCAAAGTCAATTTTACGGAAGCGGAACACAACATAGATACCTACCAATAACAACGTTAGAATCGCAGCCCAAATAGCTTCTGCTCTAAAGTCATCGCTCATCGATGCATCTACCTTGTAAGAAGTAGTGATCTCGTGCTTTCCAACTTTTCCTAACGCATTATCTACGTCTGTTTGAACACGTTGTGCAACATCGTTTGAATTGTCGTTGATTAAGTAATTGGTCGTAATCTTGAACTCGTTTCCTGAAGTGCCAATCGCTTGAACAGTGCTTGCTGAGGCATTTCCGTTTTCAACCAATGAGGTTGAAAGAGCGGTACGAACAGCTTCTGGATCAATCTTCTCTTCATACTTCACTTTGAATGAAGTTCCTCCTACAAAGTCAACTCCCATGTTGAATCCGCGTGTGGTCCAAGAAACCGCACCCGCAATTAAGATGGTTGCAGAAATTCCGTAATACAAGTAACGCTTAGTTACGAAGTCATAGTTCATCTTCGTGAACCAATTCTTAGTAATGTTGCTGTAGAAGGTAATTTCTTTTTTGCTGTCTAGACGCTTGTAAAGAATCAATCGAGAGATAACAATTGCAGTGAATAAGGTTGTGAAAATACCAATGATCAACGTCGTTGCGAAACCTTTCATAGGTCCCGTTCCAACAAACAACAAAACGAGACCGGAAATCAACGTTGTCATATTTCCATCCAAAATCGCACTAATGGCCTTTCTAAATCCATCAAGCATAGCGACAGATACTGGCTTGCCTAAACGCAATTCCTCTTTCACACGTTCGTAAATCAATACGTTCGCATCAACTGCCATACCCATGGTTAACACGATACCGGCGATACCAGGAAGTGTCAATGTTCCGCCCAATGATACAAGTGCACCAATCAAGAAGAATAAGTTAGCAACCAATGCAACGTTTGCTGCCCAACCCGCCCAAGCGTAGTAGAACATCATGTAAAGAAGGATAACAATGAATGCTGCAATGAACGACCAAACTCCAGCCTTAATATTCTCGGCTCCAAGGCTTGGACCAACAACAACTTCGTCAATAATCTTCGCTGGTGCTGGAAGCGATCCTGCTTTCAATAATCCTGCTAAGTCTTTCGCTTCTAAGATTTGCTTGTCACGGTTGTCACCTGAACCAAAGGTGATTACTGATTTTCCGTTTGGAATTTCTTCGTTTACAGAAGGCGCTGAATAAACCAAGTTATCCATAACTACTGCCACCGCTCTGTTATTGTCTGCTGCGTTTTTCGCAGTCATTTCTTTCCACTTCGGAGCTCCAACATCAGCACTCATGGTCATTTCAACCACGATACCGCCTTTGATAGGATCGAAATCTTGACGCGCATCTACAATTGATTTTCCATCAAGTGGTGCACGTCCGTTTAATTCGTCAGCTTTGATTGCGTAAAGAATAGCAACTCCCTTTTCAGGTTTTGCACTCCACATCAAACGCAAGTCTTTCGGGAACATGCTCTTCGCCATGTCTGAACTGAAGATGCGGTCTACCGCTTCCATGTCTGAAACTCTTGCAGAACCAGCAATAGCTGAAGGAACGGCCTGATTGTCTTGTGGAATATTTGGGCCAAAAATCGCGAACAAAGGATACTTACGTTTCTTCTCGTCGTCTGTTAATTGATCGTCAGGCTTCACTGCAGGTGCAGTAGCGGTAGAATCTTTTTTCGTTGTGTCTTGCACAGGTGCATACAACTCTGGCGCTTGAATTTTGCCTAAGGCTGTGTTCAAGTCAACCATTGCTTGCGCAATTTCTACGTTGAAGTAGGTGTTCCAAAACTCAAGATTCGCTGTGCTCTTCAAGTTCTTACGAACACGCTCTTGGTCTGTAACGCCTGGTAATTCAACTACAATTCTGCTCGTTAACGATTGCTTTTGAACGTTTGGTGAAGTCACGCCGAATTGGTCAATACGTTTACGAATAATGTTCTCTGTGTTGTCAATTGCATCATTCGCTTCCTTACGCAACACTTTAATTACATCTTCATCAGACATGTTCGCTTTGAACTTCTCTTGGTTGGTTTGGTTGCTGAACTTTCTCCACAACTGTCCTTGTTGACCGCCTTTCTTCCACTCCTCTTCAAAGAGAGTTAAGAAATCAGAAGTGCTGTTCAATTGCGCTTTCTTCGCGTTATCAATTGAAGTAAGGAAAGTAGGATCCGTGCTGTAATCGCTCAATGAAAGGAGAAGGTCAGGAATACTTACCTCAAGGGTAACACTCATTCCACCTTTCAAGTCAAGACCTAGTGCCAATTCGTGAGATTTCAAATAGCTATAGCTGTAACCCATCAACGGGAATGCCACTGCATCTGCACTATCGCGAAGGGCTTTATTGTATTTCGAAGTGAACAACGTTTCGCGTTGTTCGTCGAAGTTTGCTTTCACGAAACCTTCAATACTTCCGTGACGCATAGTAATGATGCTATCACGATAAGCTTCAAACCCGGCACCACGTAAAGAATCAGCAACCACCATAGTGTCGCCGTAATTCTTCAACAATTCACCTTTTACTAATTCATCTGTGATAGACTCTTCAACAGCTTGAAATACCACGCTTTCGTAGCTCTTCGAAATGAAGCTAAACGACAGAAGGTAGCCAACTGATAAAGTTAGAAGGATAATAAAAATCCAGAGTAGCGATCTATTTTGCATGTAAATTCAATATTGTTCAACACGTTTTAAGGGGTGCAAATATAAGAAAATTAAGAGAAATTAAAGAGTGTACAACAAAAAAGGTTGAGCGAACTCAACCTTTTTCAATTTCGATAAAAAATAATTATCCGATTCCGTTTTCTTTTGCTCTTTTCATAGCAGCCGCCAAACCAATTTTATTAATGGTTTTCATTCCCTTCGGAGTTACACGCAATTGCACCCAACGACTTTCTTCCGCCAACCAAAAACGCTTGTACTGCAAGTTTGGATAGAATTTTCTACGTGTTTTGATATTAGAATGGGAAACTCGGTTTCCAGAGATTGTCTTCTTTCCAGTAATTTGACAAATGCGTGGCATGTGAATGAGTTTTTGTGAATAAAGGGGTGCAAATATACGCTAGTTTTTAATAAATCCAATTTTTACTTCTGAATTTCTTTGATTAAAAGCATAAATGCCGCGTCAGAAGCCATTTCCCGATTGCGCATACGGTTCTTTCCAAACTTCAGCTCCTTAACAATCGTCCCTTTTTCGGCTGAAAGAGCAACGAAAATTGTCCCAACACCATGAATTTCATCTCCACCATCCGGTCCTGCCCAACCCGTAGATGACAGAGCAAAATCACTTCCGGATTTAATCCGAGCGCAATCGGCCATCGCCGTTGCAACCTCTCCGCTTATCTCGCCGTAATTCGAAATTATTTCCGGATCAACACCCAATTCTTTTGATTTCGATTTTCCGTGATAAACCACCCAACCTGTTTGAAAAATTTCGCTAGCTCCAGGGACATCTGTAATCTTCTGAGCCATCATTCCACCTGTGCAGCTTTCTGCAAAGCTCACTGTCATTCCTGTCTCCTTCAACTTATCTACTAAAACACTTTGAAGTGTCTCTTTTTCATAGCCGAAAATATACTCGCCAATAATGGCGTGCAGCTCTGCTTCTTTCCGTTGAATCCTTTCCTTTAGAACAGATTCTTCCGCGCCACCATAAATGGACATGCGCAACTTAACCATTCCCGGGGAAGGCAAATAAGCTAAATGAATGTCTTCAACGGCCAATGAATTTTCCCAGTCAGTTAAAAGATCTGCAATAAAACTCTCTCCCACACCTTGCGTTAATATCGTTCTATGCAAAATTTTCGGCAGTTCGAATTTTTGTTGAATTCGCGGGACAACCTCGTGTTCCATCAAATACTTCATCTCAAAAGGCACCCCCGGAAGTGAAACACAAACATGCCCGTCACGCTCGAACAACATACCGTTGGCGGTACCCACCATATTCTCAAGCACTGTGCACGATGCAGGAACAAGCGCTTGTTGTTCATTCACTTTCAAAAAAGGCAATCCACGCGATTCGAAAAACGCCTTCACACGCAAGTAGCTCGGTTCGTGCATGACAAGTTCTGTTTGAAAAAGCTCGCACAGGGTATGCTTCGTAATGTCGTCTTTGGTTGGACCTAATCCCCCAGTTACAACAACAACATCAGCCTTTTTCAAGGCGTTGTCTATTTCACTATAGATCACAGGACCCTTGTCAGAAATGCAAAGCGACGATTCCACTTCAATTCCGAAACTATTGAGGTATTGCCCCATCCATGCGGCATTGGTGTTAATGGTTTGACCAATCAAAAGTTCGTCTCCAATATTTATTATTATCGCTTTCATACTTTTTTTCCTGAGTTCTTTAGGTTGAAACCAATTTTTGCTAAATTAGTTCGCTAAACTAAACCACTACTATGAAAAGACTCTACTTTGTATTAACTATGGGAATTGCTTTCAGCGCAAACGCACAGCAAATTCCAACCAAATTGACTGCCTCGCAAAACAAGGCAGCTAAATTCAATCCATACACCAACACAACAGTTGGTACGCAAGTTTCTCAAAAATCTAAAGCTCCATACGCAGTTTCAACTGAAAAGAGTATGGTTCAAGTAGAAGAGTATGTAGGAACTTCTATCTACGACTTGCAAACCAACAACAGTATCCAAAATCGCATCATTGCCGACGATGCTGGTGTTGCGGCGTGTTTCACTTTCAGCGCAACAAATTCTTCAGACACATACCCTGACCGCGGAACAGGATACAACTACCGCACAGCGGGTGCTTGGCAAGACGATATTACACAGCGTGTTGAAAGCATGCGTGTGGGATGGACATCTTTGATGCACCCTTCAAACGGTTCTGAGGTGTTAATGAACCACAGCGGTTCTGCTGGAATCAAAGTATGGTCTCGCCCTGCAATAGGAACAGGAACATGGGTGATCTCTGTAGTACCCACGCCTTCTGGCTTTGCAATGTTCTGGCCACGCGCTACCTCGGGTGGCGCAGACGGAAACAGCATTCATATGGTTTGTTTATCTGATCCAAACGCTGGCGTCTTCACCAACGGAATGACAGGCGCTCTTTTATACAACCGTTCTACCGACGGCGGAGCAACTTGGGATCTAACTGAGGTATTACTTCCAGGTGAAGAAAATACATCCTTAGTTGACGGTTTCTCTGCTGACACATATGCTATTTACGCACGTGGAAATAAAATTGCTATTGCTACTTTCGGTGATCTTCAAGATTCTTACATCTGGATTTCTAATGACAACGGAAGCACTTGGACGCGCAGCACAATTTGGGATTTCCCAATCGATAACTATGTTATTGACCAAGGAACAGATATTGAATTAGATGGTCTTCAAGACACTATTCTTTCTTCTGACGGAGCCGGTGCAGTATACATTGATGCGAGCGGAACAGCTCACGCTGCATTCGGAACCATGTTCTATACCGATGATCTTGGTGTAATCGATTCATCATATAGCTACTTCCCATTGGGCGGAAGTATTGCATACTGGAATGAAGCTATGGTTGATCCCGCTACTGAAGTTCTTGAAATTGGAGTTTCTCCAGATAACGACCCTACCGTTCCTGCTTCAATCACTGAAGTTGGTCAATACGGAAACAGCGGTATCGCTTCACATCCTCAATTAGCTGAAGCAGCTGATGGAACAATTTTCTGCTCTTATCAAGCAGTAAACGAAGCTTACTTCAATGGTGCAGAATATCTAAGGCATATTTACGCGGTGAAATCTGATGACGGTGGTGCAACGTGGACCGCTCCTTCAGACATTACTCCGGATATTGATGAAGACGGATATGAGTATGTATACGCTTCAATGGCCCCATTCGCCTACGGAGATAAAATTCACTTGATCGTTCAACGTGATTTCGAACCAGGAATTCACGTTCAACCAGAAGACGCTGCTGATCCTGTTACCGACAACGATCAAATCTATGTTTGTGTAACACTTGATCTAGTTGGTGTTGAAGAAGGTCCAATGGCGAAAACTACATTCAGCGTTTTCCCAAATCCAACAACTACTGAATTGAACATTCAACTTCCTGCTAACGAGAATGGTGTTATTCGAATCTTCAATGCTAATGGACAGTTGGTGCGTTCATTCAACAACTTCAACAACGGTATCGCTAAGGTTGATGTATCTAATCTTGCAAACGGTGTGTACGACGTGCAGTACCAAAACGCAGATGGAACAAGCAATCAGCGTTTCGTGAAGAACTAAGATTTTTATTTTTAAGCTGAAGAGGGCCGATTCGTCGGCCCTTTTCTTTTTAGCGAACGTTTCTACCTTTACTTTGTTTTCCGGTTATGAATAAGACTGAAAACCCTTCACTTCAATACATTCACTCAGATTTTATTGAAGTAAAAACGCCACTAGACCCTTCCGGTCGTTTCAAAAATTTCCACACGCAATTCATCCCTACTTTCAAAGATGTGATGAAGTGGAAACGTGCGACAAATCCCTTTCAACCCGAAAAAAATATGGGTATGAAGGGGCCTGAAGTTGCAGAAAATTTCAATTGGTTGAATGGAAATGAAGACGGAATTGCTTGGTTGGGACACGCGTGTTTTTTCATTCGTGTCAATGGCTTGAATATTATTACAGATCCGGTTTTCGAAAAGCTTTCTCCTTTCCATAAAAGATATTCTGCACTGCCATTTAAAACAAATGAATTCCCGGTCGTTCATTACATTCTGTTGAGTCACAATCACCGCGATCATTTGAGTGGAAAAAGCTTGAAAGCCATTCTTAAAAATTCTCCGGATGCTGCGATTCTGACCGGACTTAAAATGGGAGCGTTGATTCGCAATTTAACCGGACACAAGAACATAGAAGAAGCCGGCTGGTATCAAGTCTTTTCAACCTTGAAAAACAATCTTTCCATTTCATTTTTACCTTCACAACATTGGGCGAAATGGGGGCTGTTCGATTTCAACAAACATCTCTGGGGAGCGTTCGTCATTCAGTCTGAAAACACCACTATTTACTTCAGCGGCGACACTGGTTACAACACACATTTAAAAGAAGTTGGAGACTATTTCAACATCGATTATTGTATCATTGGCATTGGCGCTTACCAGCCCGAATGGTTTATGAAACAAAATCACATTTCTCCAAAGGACGCCCTGCGTGCAGCACAAGGAATGAAAGCCAAGAAAATGATTCCCATGCACTACGGTTGTTTCGATTTATCAGACGAGCCAGTTATGGAGCCATTGGAAAGATTGCTAGAGTTAAAGCAACAGGGAATTGATTCAACTCAACTCGTCATTCAAAAAATAGGGGAGTTCATTTCAATTTAAAATATATCTTTATTTAAAAGGCAAGAAAAAAATTGTAAATTGCATGACCGCCTTAATCGTTTTCCATGAAATCATTCATTTCACTTGTTCTTGTTTTCCTTTTCGCTATAGACCTCTGTGCGCAAAGTGTTAGCGATTGCAATGGGGCCATTCAGTTATGTGAGGATATCTATACTGAGGCCAACGCTACTTCTACTTTTGGAACCGTTTTAGAGCCAACAGGGGCCTGCAACAATGGCGCTGAAACAAGTTCGATGTGGTATACTTTCACAGTTACGCAGTCAGGCAATATGGGTTTTATTTTGGAACCTTCAGATATAGATGCAGATTACGATTGGGGTATGTTCAACATTACAGACAATGGCTGTGCTGGAATAATGAACGGCACTTCGCCCGAAGTGAGTTGCAATTCATACGGGCTCTTTTTCGGGTCAGGCCCAACAGGTATCTCTACCGCAAACGGAGGAGCGGGAAATTCCAATGGCCCTGGAGATCTGAACGGTCCCACATTCAACAGCGATTTAATTGTTACAGCCGGACAAACCTATGCCTTGGTTGTTATGAATTGGTCGAACAGCTCTAGCGGTTACTCGATTGATTTTTCAAATTCAACGGCCTCTCTATTCGATGATATTAATCCAACAATTTTAAACGTCACCACCGACTGCAACAATCCGGGGGTCGTGGTTGAATTCGATGAAAACATTGTTACCACATCCATTCAGCCTGTAGATTTCCAATTAACCGGCCCTTCAGGAAACGTCACAATCAACTCCATTCAAGTGCCTGCTCCAAACTCACCTGGGAACCCTTCTGTGACACTCATTCCAACGCTAGGAAATCTTCCGCCTGGAAATTACACTTTGTCAATCTCTGATCTTGCTGGATATGTTAACGATGCCTGCGGAAATACGGCGACCGGCTCTTTCGATTTTGTGGTTAGCCCATTAGCGGTTTCTGTTTTCGCGGGGAACGACACCGTCATTTGTCCCGGAACTAACGCAAGCTTGTTCGCTTCTGGAAACTTCACTTCGGTGCAATGGCTCAACGGTCCTGCAACTGCCAGTTATAGCCCTCTAAGCGCAGGTAACTATCAAGTAATAGCAACACTCAACGGCTGTTCAATAACAGATGTGGTGAATGTTTCGATTGTAACTCTTCCGAACTGGAATCTTGGCCCCGATGTTACAGTTTGCGCTGACCAACCTTATTCATACACTACGAGTCAAAGTGTTCTATGGGGAAATGGAACTACAAGTAACTCCCTTCCCGTTTCCGCCTCAGGAATGATTTACGGCACTTATTTCTATTTGGGCTGCCCAATCGAGGACAGTGCATTTGTAGAGCTTGTTGCCCCCCCGGTGATAGATCTTGGGCCTGACACTTCCTTGTGCACTGGGACAAGTTTGAGTTTTTCCTTCAGCGAACAAGTTACTTGGAACGGGAGCACACTTTCTTCAACCTATCTAGCGAATTCACCCGGAATGGTTGTAGCGTCATACTCTGATGGTGTTTGCACTGTTTTCGATTCAATACTTGTCTCGTTTTTAGATCCCATTGTGATTCCAATTGGAAATAATTACACCTATTGCCAAGGCGATACTGTAACACTTACGGCTACTTCAGCAACAGCAGAGTACTTTTTGTGGTTCGACGGAACCGAACTTTCATCACATTCTTTTTTTGAATCTGGAAATTATTCCGTAACGGTTTCTAATATGTGTGAAACGGTTTCTCGAAACTGGAATATGGAATTTGACGATTGTAATATTTATGTCTTCATCCCGAATTCTTTCACTCCGAATAATGACGGAATTAACGATGTTTGGTTTCCGGAAATCAACGGGTCGACTGATTTGGAAACCTTGGTTTTTAATCGATGGGGTGAAGTGGTTTTTTCAAGCAATAACCCGAATAACCCGTGGATGGGTGAAGTAAGAAATGGAAGTTACTTCGCTCCGGAAGGCGTTTATAGCTATGTTATAAAAGCAAAATTCACGAGCGGTGAAGCTCGTGAATTCAATGGTTTTATAAGTCTTATTCGTTAACGAACCAACACTACCGTTCCCATTCTCTTGAATGGTTCTTCTCCCGGACTAAACTGAATATTTAGCTCATATACATAGGCGCCATCTACAGCAAAATGAGTTCCGTTGTTTACATCTCCCGTCCAAACTTCATTTGGATCTTCCGTGAAGAAGATTAGGTCTCCCCAACGGTTGTATACACTGAAGCTATAACGAGAAGTGCTTGTTAATCCGGTTACAACTGGCGCAAATACATCGTTATGGCCATCTCCATCTGGAGTAAATGAATTCGGAACATAAACATACGATGTCGTGCTAACACTTACAGTGTAACATTGAGCATCCATGCAGCCACCTAGGCCTATAACATCTAGGCACGCCTCAAACGTCTCTCCTAAATTGCTTGGCATTTGGAAAGCAACATCCTCGGTTGTGTATGTCATTCCGTCAATTGTCCAATTGTAAGTGACCCCTCCTAATGAAGCATTGTCGAAGAAAACAGTTGATCCAAAAGCTGGCTCTGCTGGCTCCCAACTGAATGAAGCAGATGGATTAGATACTGCGCAAACCAAATCGTTCTGTGTAACTGAAGCGCTACATCCAGCCGCATCTATCACCATAATTCCTATATCTGAACATGAATTACTCTGAAATAAATCGTTGTATGTGTTTCCACTACCAACTGCAGTGCCATCTATATACCAAACGCAGTTACTTCCGAGAGGATTCGACGTGTTGGTAAAAGTCACTGATAATGGCGAACAACCTGTAGTTGAACTTGCTGAAAAACTAGGCACAGGAAGGGGGTTAATAACTACTTGAAGGTTATCACTGCTCAAACAATCGTTGTTATTGATATCGTAAGTAAACGTGTAATTGCCTGCTCCAAGAGTTGCTGGTGAAATCTGTCCGCTTGCGGTAATTGCGCCAGTTCCAGTCCAAGCGCCCCCAACACTTGCGGCAGATAATGTTACCGGTGCATCGTTTTCACAAAAAGGCCCTGCAGATGCAATTGTAGGATTTAAGTTTGCAATAACCTGAATAACTTGGTTAAACACTTGTGAGCATAGGCCTGGTGTTGTATAGGTAATTGTATAATCCCCAGATATGGTTGTAGGTGATCCAAATGTCCCATTCGCAGCGCTCGTAATTCCCGTTCCGCTCCAGGTTCCTCCTGTGCTAGCAGCAGTAAGTGTTTGAGGTAATGACTCCTGACAAAACGGTCCAGCAGGGGTAATCGTTCCGTCTAGCACTTCAATAACATTGAAGGATTGAGTATCTGTATCTGGACAAGCCCCTCCAATTGAATATGTTACTGTGTATGGGCCTGGAGTAACTGAATTTGGGGTAAATGTTCCAGAAGAACTAATACCGGTAGATCCACTCCAAGTTCCACCACCATCGGCAGCGACTAAGTTAAATGCAGGAGCATTATTACAAACATCTGCAACAGGAGAAATAGTAGCGTCAACGTTCGCGTTTACTACAATCGTAGCTGTGCTCGCTTGTGGACAATTTCCTTGAGGTGTATAGGTAATGGTTACGCTACCTGCTGCTACTCCTATTACCACACCTGTTGATGCGTTAGCCGTTGCTACTGCTGTGTTAGACGATGACCAAGTGCCGCCAGTGGTTGCAATGGTTAAGGGAGTGGCAGATCCTGCACACACCTCGGTGGTGCCGCTGATGGCTGCTGCTACCGGGATAGCGTTCACTGTTACCGATGTAGATACTGATGATATACAACCGTTACCGTTAGTAACTGTGTATGTTATTGTAGTTGTACCTGCTGCTACTCCTGTTACTACACCTGTTGATGCGTTAACAGTTGTCGTAGCCGTGTTCGCTGTAGACCATACGCCACCTATAGTTGTTGAAGCAAGTGCTGTTGTTGCGCCTTCACATACGGATGTTGTTCCTGTGATTACGTCAACTACTGGCAAGCTGTTGATCGTTACTGTTGTTGTTACTGCACTTGTACAACCGTTAGCGTTTGTATAAGTGTAGGTGATCGTTGCTGTACCTGCCGTTACACCTGCTACTGCGCCAGTGATAGAGTTCACTGTTGCTACAGCTGCATTTGATGTAGTCCATACACCACCTGAGGTAGTGTTGGTCAAGATCGTGCTTGAACCGATACATGCATTCGTTGTTCCTGCGATCGCTGCAAGTGTTGGCAATGCATTCACGTTAACCGTTGCTTGTGCGTTAGAAGTACATCCGTTTGTCGTTACAGTGTAGGTAATCGTTACGCTGCCTGCTGCTACTCCGCTTACTACTCCTGTTGAAGCATCAACCGTTGCTACTGCAGTGTTAGACGATGACCAAACTCCACTTGCAGTTGCGTTAGCAAGTGCTGTAGTTGAACCTGCACACACCTCGGTGGTACCGCTGATGGCTGCAACTTGTGGGATGGCATTCACAGTTACTGCTGTAGATACGGATGAGGTACAACCGTTACCGTTGGTAACCGTGTAGGTCATTGTTGTCGTACCTGCTGCTACACCTGTTACAACGCCTGTTGAGCTGATTGTTGCAGTTGCTGTATTTGCTGAAGACCATACGCCACCTATAGTTGTTGAAGCAAGTGCTGTTGTTGCGCCTTCACATACGGATGTTGTTCCTGTGATTACGTCAACTACTGGCAAGCTGTTGATCGTTACTGTTGTTGTTACTGCACTT
>JBILTF010000057.1:0-14419 GCA_044371675.1 Flavobacteriales bacterium | reverse complement strand
TAGAGGTTTCTCGCATGGTTTACGAAGACAAGAAACGGGCTTTGCTGAAAGAGCTTTTTCATCTGTACGTCGACTATGATATCATTGATTTAACCAACGAAGAGTTTGATGCGTTTATTGATTTCATGCATGTGAGCGACGATTTTATTCGTCAGAGTTCGCAGTATGAATTTTTGATTTTTGTTAAAGAAGAATTTCAGCAATATAAAATTTGGCGACGTGGAAGAAGAGAGTGGAAGGAAGAAGATTTCAATTACGACAAGGATTAGTTCCTTCTCGAATTTTGAATGAAGTTTCCCCCGCATTTGAAAAAGCCAGCATTCCGGTCGTAATAGTATACCAATAGCTGGTAATTGTTTTCGGTGGCAGAATGGTTTCCTTCAGCAAAATTAATTTCTTCGCTGTTGCTTGAAGGCTCAATGCGAAAGCGGTAATTGTACACCCCTTGTTTCAAATACATTGTGGCTTGATACGCTTTTTTAATGTCACTGTATTCACACAGAATAGGAGCATTCCATTCATTTCCACATTCAAGAAAAACCTTATTTGTTAATTCTGGTGAATTCAATTCGAAATGAACAAAAGTGTAATCGCTTGTGAGATCATCGTCCTCATACATTTCACTGGAAATTAGCGAAGCGCCATTCAAGTCGGAACGACTGGTGTAGGCGAGATTCATTTCATTCTGACTAGGGTATAAATAGATGTGATTTTCATTTTCAACACGAATATTGTTTTGGACGTTGTACCCGTTTAAGCGTAAATCCTTTGTTTCAAAAGCTTCCCATTCGCCGCCACCTGGAAATTCATTTTCACCGTTCGAATAATCATACACCAATACGTTGTTGGGTTGAATGTATGTCGGTTGGAAATTCATTTTATCGTTTTCCCATCTTCCGTTTTGAAGAATAACGGGAATGACTTTGTCCATGTCGTACACAGGAGTGTTAGCCAGTGAAATGGTGAAATCAACTTCCTGATGTGACTGAAGATGTTGAATGGTGGAGGCACGCTTAATATTCATTGCGGCATTCAAACCGTGATCTCCTTCAACATAAACCACCATGCGAAACCCAATTCTAACGCTCGATTCAGTGTATTCGCTTCCTTCGTGAACAACAACGTAGTAGTTTCCAGATTGAATAAACTTGGTCATGGTATTGGGCAATTCGAATCGGTAGTGATCGAAAGTAGCGGTTGTGTGAATGGAGTTTTCGGGGAAGGAAACTCGTTGACTTGTGAATCCTTGTAAAACGTCTGAAGGATTACTATCATCAGTGTTCCAGAAAGGGTCACAGTGAAAAATGGAGTAGTACAAATCTTCATCAGGAGAAGTGAATACATCGAACTCAAACTGAATTACGTCGTTACTCAATAGGTTTAAGAACGGGCCGGAAAGCGATGCGTTTTTCGCGTGTGACTCTACAGAAAAATAGTCGTAATCGGAATGAACGAAATTGCTGTTCGATGAAGGGATTTGTGCATGTATTGAGCACAAGAGCATAGGAGCGAAGCAAAGAAATAAATAAAACAGGATAGTTGAAGTATTCCGCATTCGATAAAGTTATTCAGTTTATTTTTGTGTCATGAAAAAAAATGCGTCTATCCTGTTTTTTGCAATCGTTTTGTTTGGAATTGTTTTTCATTCATGTGGAAATAAGAGTAAAACAGATGGGGGATTGATAGGGAGAGATTACGATCGTGATTTTTTGGGAATGAAGTATACGGTGAGCGTTGTTGGTGACACCACCGACTATTCGTTCGCGTTCGACTCGATTGAAAACGCGGTGCGCATGCACATTGATGCAAACAATCCGAACAGCACATGCATGTTGTACAATTATGCTTCTGCTGAAAATGGTTTTTTTGAATTTACGGATTATAACAGAATCATGGGAGTAATGCTTACAATGGCTAGAGAATTCAATTATCGTTCAGGCGGTAGTTGGGATTTTACTCTTTCTCCGGCCCAAATAGCTTGGTTGCCACAATTATTGAATCCAATGCCGAAAGTTCCAAATATTGATTCCTTGAAAGTCTTTACAGGCATGTATTCAGCTAATATAGATGTTGAAGATTTAGAAGAAAACGGAGTTTATAAATCAACTCGCATTCGAAAGAATAATGCAAAGGTTCAAATTGATTTGCAGAAGTTTGGTAGTGCCATTGTTTTAGACAAAATACTTGAATACTTGAAAGAGCGAAATGTATCGGTAAAACAAGCCGTTGTGAAGACCGATGTTTGGCAGGCTGGATTTGGAATAGCAGTGGATAGTTTAAATGTATTAGACATGAAATCCTCTGGACAAGACACAGGAAATCTTTTGCGTGTGGTAAATCGAGCTTACGCAACATACGACGCGCGAAATAAATTATCGCTTCTCGACCCGAAGACGCTTTCTCCTGTTCAGAATGAAATGTATCAGAGCTATGTTTCTGCAAAGACTATAGTAGAGTCTTATGTTTTTGCCGAAGCTTTCATGGTTATGGGTGTGGAAGAAATTGGTCAGTTTTATGAGTCAAATTCTGATAGCGATATTCAGTCGTTGCTTTATTTCATGAAATCGGATTCGGAGCGAGCATCAGCTTCAACAGAGAATTTCAATAAAATGATGGTGACCCCTTCGAAACAATAAGATGGAAGATAAATTAATTTTAGCCATTGAAAGTAGCTGCGACGAAACCTCGGCAGCTGTGTTACGGGGTACTGAAGTTTTATCGAATGAAGTCGTTACACAGTTGCAGCATGCTCAGTTTGGTGGAGTAGTTCCAGAGATCGCCAGCCGTGCGCATCAAACCATGATTACCGCTGTTGTTCATGCAGCGCTGAAAACAGCGGGGAAGGAGCTACGTGATTTGGAGGTCATTGCAGTAACCCAAGGTCCCGGACTTATGGGCTCTTTGTTGGTTGGAATTTCATTCGCGAAAAGTTTGAGTCTTGCATTGGAAATCCCATTAGTTGGAGTGAATCATATGCAAGCACACATCCTTGCACATTTTGCAGATGATTGTGAGAACAAACCAACGTTTCCATTTTTGAATTTGACCGTAAGTGGCGGGCATACGCAATTGGTGGTGGTTCATTCACCAACAAGAATGGAAGTAGTGGGAGAGACCATTGATGACGCAGGAGGAGAGGCCTTTGATAAAGCTGCGAAAGTTTTGGGGTTGGATTACCCGGGGGGACCATTATTGGACAAAATGGCTCAAACAGGGGATGCGAAGAAATTTAGTTTTCCCATCCCAAAAGTGGAGGGATTGAACTTTAGTTTTTCCGGATTGAAAACTTCGTTGCTCTATTTCTTGAGAGACAATCAAAAGTTAAATCAGAATTTTATTGAAGAAGAAAGAGCGAACCTTTGTGCTTCGTTTCAACATACAGTAGTCACCTATTTGCTTCGACAAATTCAAAGAGGATTAACTTCAACAAAGACCAATCAAATAGCTATTTGTGGCGGAGTTTCAGCGAACAGTGAATTGCGTAAACAACTTACAGAGTATGGGGTAAATAATGGAGTCGAAGTCTTTATTCCTCAATTTAAATATTGCACAGATAATGCTGCTATGATTGGCATAGCAGCGCATTATTTAATGGAAGCAAATCAGATTTCAGATTTGAAAATGGTTCCTTTAAGTCGATACCCGTTATAAGTTTTTGTACTTATAAAGTGGATCCATTTCACTGTCAGGACCTATGGTAATTAACGGTTTAATTATACCGTTGTTGAGTCCGTATACCCAACCGTGAACCAAAGGCATTTCTCGCTTTTTCCAAGCACCTTGAACAATGTTGGTTTCAGCTAAGTGATGGACTTGCTCCAAGACATTCAATTCAACCAAGCGGTCGAATTGTTCTTGTTCATCTTGAATTGATTGCAGCTCCGTTCTATTCGTTTTGTAAACATCTTTAATGTTACGAAGCCAGTTGTTAATCAATGGTAAATAGTCGTTGCCCATTGCAGCTTTAACACCGCCGCAACCGTAATGTCCGCAAACAATAATGTGCTTCACTTCTAATACATCAACGGCATAGGTTAGAACGCTCAATAAATTAATATCCGTATGCACCACCATGTTCGCAATGTTTCTATGCACGAATATTTCACCTGGAGCAGTGCCTGTAACCTCATTTGCTGGCACACGACTATCTGAACAACCAATCCATAAATATTCAGGAGTTTGAAGCGCCGCTAGCTTTTTAAAGTAATCAGGATTATCTTCAATTCGATCTTCAGCCCAAGCTTTGTTCGCTAATAAAAGATTTTCAATGTTAGACATATACTTAGAGTTTAGAGTTTTAGATTTTTAAACACTTCAGGCAGTTCTCCCCAGTTATTTTTATTGAGTTCAATTCGTATGTTTTTGGATTTCGAACTTATAACAAAATCTTGTAAAATTTCAATAATATCGGGATCCATAAATTCACATTTGCGAGCGTCAATTAATAAAAAACTTCCTTCTGGAATTTTCATTAAGGCTTTTTTCAATGCAGGTTTATTTAGGAATGAAACTTCTTTGCGGAAGCGCAGAAGAGCATCGTTGTTGTTGCCTTTTGTTACTCGAATGGCACTCTTGAAGTTTGAGCGAATAACGAAGAATAATCCGAAGGCAAGTCCAACCATTACCCCCTTTAGCATGTCACTGAAATAGATAGCCAAAAACGTGGCAATGAATGGAAGGAATTGGGCAATTCCTTCTTTCCAAAGATCTCTGAAAATGACTGGTTTTGTAAGCTTGAATCCAACCATAATTAAAATAGCGGCTAACGCAGATAGTGGCACCATGTTCAAGTAGGGACCTAAGAACAAAACAGCCATCAATAACCAAACCCCATGCATAAAGGCAGACCATTTGGTCTTTGCTCCTGCCAAACGGTTCGATGAGCTGCGCACGACAACAGAAGTTACAGGTAATCCACCAAACAGACCGCTAGCAGCATTACCAATACCTTGGGCAAGCAATTCGCGATTAGGAGGAGTGATACGTTTTTCATCGTCGAATTTATCTGTCGCTTCAATGTTTAAAAGCGTTTCAAGTGACGCAACTATTGCTATAATTGCTGCCTGGACCCACACTGTCGTATTCAAGAAGTTGGCAAGATTTAACTTATTCCAAATGAATAAACTTGAGGCTGTTTCGAGTGACGGTAGCTGAATGAAATGTTCGGCCTCGAGCTGCTCTGTAATTCCAAGATATTTGGAAGTGATGTTTAAAATAATTCCAACAACCACAACGATAAGAAACGGAGGCGCAATCTTTAATAGAAGGGTATTCTTCATTCTTTTTGAATCGAAGAAAATGAGCAGAAGCAAACAGGTTAATCCAATAACGACTGCCTCACTGTGAATTGTTGCATGAAAGAGCTCTGTAATGGTGTTGTTCCCATCTGCCTGAATAAAGTTTTCATCACCTTCATAGTCTCCATCGAAGCCAACTAAATGCGGAATCTGCTTGAAGATGAGAATGAATCCGATGGCGGCCATCATTCCTTTAATCACGGAAGTAGGAACAAATTCACCGAAAAACCCAACTCTTAAAGCTCCGAAAATAATTTGTAAAATCCCGGCAAGGAAAACACTTGTGAAAAATAAGTTTAAGTCATTGTTTAAGCTTGAAATTGCTGTTGTAACAACCACAATAAGACCAGCTGCAGGTCCAGATACGCTCAACTGAGAACCACTTAGAAGACCAACAATTAATCCTCCTGCAATACCAGAGATTACTCCAGTTATCGCTGGAAGTCCCGTAGCAAAGGCAATTCCTAGGCACAAAGGGAGTGCAACAAGAAATACTACGAGCGAGGCAGAAAAATCGTTTTTATGTGGAAGGGTAAATTTCATAATTTGTTTTCAAAACATAAAAAATACGGAATTGTTTAATCTTCATTTACGTCTGGGCTGTATAAATGGCCAAGGTCTAAACGAAGTTTACGAATGTACTCTTCCTTCAACCAATCAAGATAACTATCGGTACTTTTTGAGATGCAATAACTATATTGTTTCATGCGACTCTTTATATCTTGATCTAGAATTTTTAATAGTTCGAAAGCTCTTTCTAACGTTGGTGCGTTTTCTTGAATAATGGTAGCGTGCTGTTGCATACTCTTATCTAGCACACTTTTCCCTTTGCCTCCGAAACGTGTTATGCGCAAATACTCTTCTTTAATATCGAAGTCTATCACTGGAGAAAGAGAGAACATATCGCGAATCTCAGGCGACATTTCGTATTTCATTTCACGCGACATTTGTTCGTCGGAGACAATACTTTCGAGGTAATTGTGCGGATGAGCGAAGATGTCGAACCAATCAATGTGCTGCTCCCACAGTCCGAATCTCTTCGCGTTGTTCCCTAAGTCAATGACTGTGAAGTCTTTTTTCTCTTTGAATATACGAGAGCCACGTCCAATCATTTGATGATAGAGCGTAAGCGATTTCGTTGCTCGGTTAATGATGATTGTTTCAACCGAAGGCTCATCGAAACCAGTAGTTAAAATAGAAACAGATGACAATACCGCGTCGGGTTTGTTTTTAAACCAATCGAGAATTTCTCGACGCTCTTGTTCGTTGTGTGTGTTATCTAAATGTCGAATTTCATATCCTTGTTCACGAAACAAATGAAAAACTTGTTTCGATGTGTTAATACCGTTGTTGAAGATTAGAGTCTTTGTTCCCTTAGCTTTTTGTTCATAGGCGTACAGCAACTTTTCTTGCATATACATATTCCCATAGAGCTTCTCGGAACTGCTCACAGTATAGTCTCCGGTTATTCCAACTTTCAAAGAATGCAAGCTGACATCATAACTATATGTACTAGCTCTCGCAAGGTATCCTCGCCCAACTAAATTACCAATGCTTTCGCCAATGATTAAATCGTGGTAGTTGTCTTTCAAAGGAAGCTTAATGTTGCTGCTTAAAGGAGTTGCTGTGACACCGAGAATCACTTGTTCTTCAAACCATCCGAATAATTTCCGAAATGAATTGTAGTGTGCTTCGTCAATGATAACTAAACCCAAATTTGCGAACTCCATTTTCTCGTCGCGAAGACGATTGTGAAGCGTTTCCACCATGGCCACAAAGCATTCGTAATCCGATTCATCTGGAAGCTGCTTAACCTTGCTGACAATGATCTTATTCTTCACTGAAAAATTATTCAACACGTTACTCGTCTGACTGAGTAATTCGATTCGATGAGTGAGAATGAGAACTTTTTTTCCAGTTTCCTGAATATATCGACGAGCTATTTCAGAAAAAATAACTGTTTTACCTCCGCCTGTTGGAAGTTGAAAACACAAATTATAATTGGTAGGAAATTCATGAATACGCGCGAAGATTCGCTCAAGAGCTTTTTCTTGGTAGTCGTATAGTTTTTTTCTCTCTACTAATTCTTCACCCATACATGCGAGCGTTGCTTTTTTGGGCAACGTGCAAAAATAGGACTATTTAAGGCCTTTGAGAAAAAGAACTTATTAAGAATACTTCACAAATTGTTTATTTTCTCTCAGGAAGAAAAGGACGCATGATTATTTCGCTCACATTTACCCCGTCGGGGACTTCAATAGCATTTATTATTTGTTGAGCAACCCACTCAACGGGCATTCCAGCCGCGAAGCTTGGACGGAATTGCGCAAGTAACGCTTCGTTTTTCGTTTGCTCAACAAAAGGAGTGTTAACGGCTCCAGGGCTAATCGTTGTCACACGAACTTTTTTCGCAAGTTCAGTACGAATGCTCTCGCTAATTGCGAAAACCGCATGTTTCGTTGCGCTATAGACTCCTGAATTTGGAAACACAAAGTGAGAAGCCAACGATCCGAGATTGATGATATGTCCTGTTGAGGCTACCAAATGGGGAAGACAAGTGTGCAAAACATTTAAAACGCCTTTAATATTTACATCTACCATGGTGTGCCAATCTTCGAGTTTAGCATCTTCTAGCAAATCGAAGATTCCTAATCCAGCGTTATTCAATAAGACATCAATTCCGTCCATCTGCAGAACCGCAGCGCTGGTCATAGCCTTTACTTCTTCAACATTTGTAACATCGGTTTTAAGAAAAAAGGTATTCGCATTCTTTGAAGCCATTTCGGCTAAAACGGCTTCATTTCTTCCAGCTATAAAAACAGTGTGTCCGTTTTTAATAGCGATTTCAAAGGTAGCGGCGCCAATTCCACTGGTTGCACCGGTAATTAAGATTCTTTTTTTTAACATTATTTCTGAGCTTTTTTGTAAAGTATAAATGCGAGTATTCCGAAAAGTAAATTAGGTATCCACACCGCTAATTCACTTGGCACTCCTAAGTTCATTGCGCTTACTGCGGTAATGCGAGAAATGAAAATAAAGATGAAACCAATGATGATTGCCAATGCCAGGTGAAAGCCAATTCCACCGCGCGACTTTCGGGACGCAATTGAAACACCAATAACTGTGAGGACTAAAATTGAAAATGGTGTTGCCGTTCTGTTCTCTTTTTCCAATTCAAACTTGGCCACGTTTCCAGATCCGCTGAGCCTTTGGTCTTCAATGAATGAATTCAATTCCGACAAATTCATGGTTGCGACAATTTCAGAACGCAATCCGAAATCTTCTGGGCGAACTTCTAAAATGGTATCTAATTTTTGTTTGAAATAGACCTGCTCAGTGCTGTCTTTGAAAATGCGAACTTGCGCATTGGTAATGCTCCAAGATTGAGTTTCAGGCTTGAAATTCGCCGAAGATGAAATAAGTTTAAAAGTAAGTTTCCCATCCCTCCAGTGTTCCAACGAAAAGTTACTTCCACCTAAATTACCTGGATTGTAGCGCTGAAAATAGGCTATAAGCCCAGGTTCAACTTCTCTGTGAATGTTTTTATCTTGAATGGTGAGTTGTTCTTTTAAGTACTTCACTTCAAATTCAAACTTGCGCTTATTTGCTAGAGGAACAACGTAGTGACCGAACGCGAGAGAAACAATAATGAGTGAAAAAGCCACAATGAAGTAGGGGCGAAGAATGCGGTTGTAACTAATGCCTGAAGAAAGCATGGCAATGATTTCCGAACGTTGAGCAAGCTTACTGGTAAACCAAATAACTGTAAGAAATATAATAAACGAGCTCAACAGATTTCCGTAATACAGGCAGAAATTAAAATAATAATCGACTGTAATTTCCCACAGTGAGGCTTGCGATTGAAGCAGATCATCGATGTTCTCGCTTATGTCAAAAACAACAGCAATAACAACAAAGGCACCAATCATGAAGAGAAAGGTTCCAATGAATTTTTTTATGATGTAGTTGTCAAGTTTTTTTATCACAAGCGAATAGATAGTCTTTTCACAGTTTCATCTTTCCAAGTGGCGAAGGTACCTTCAATAATTTTTTCTCGCGCTTTTTCAACCAGACGCAAATAAAAATTTAGGTTGTGGACTGAAGCAATTTGAAGTGCGAGTATTTCATTCGCCGCAAACAAGTGTCGGACATAGGCTTTCGTGTAGTAAGAGTCTACATAACTCTCGCCAGATTCGTCCAAGGGAGAGAAATCGTTTTCCCATTTTCTGTTCTTCATATTCATGGTGCCGTCCCAAGTGAACAGCATGCCGTTGCGCGCATTTCGCGTAGGCATCACACAGTCGAACATATCTACACCAAGAGCAATGCATTCTAGAATATTAGCAGGGGTTCCAACACCCATTAGGTATCTTGGTTTGTCTGCAGGGAGAATGGAGCAAACAAGATCCGTCATTTCATACATCATTTCGTGAGGCTCACCCACACTTAACCCGCCAATGGCATTTCCAAAAGCCCCTTTGTTCGCAATGTATTCAGCACTTTCTTTTCTTAAGTCTGGAAATACACTTCCTTGAACAATCGGAAACAGTGCTTGCTCATGTCCATACATTGGTGTTGTTTCATCAAGTCTTTTGAAACAACGATCTAACCATTGATTGGTAATGTGAAGCGATTCACGGGCGTAAGTTTTGTCACATGGATAGGGAGGACACTCATCGAAAGCCATAATAATATCGGCACCAATACTGCGCTGAATATCCATCACATTTTCTGGAGTGAACATGTGTTTCGAACCGTCAATGTGTGATTTGAATACTACTCCTTCAGTATTGATTTTTCTGTTCTTCGATAAACTATATACTTGATAACCGCCACTGTCCGTTAGGATAGGTCTATCCCAATTCATAAACTTATGGAGCCCGCCTGCTTGTTCCAAAATTTGCGTGCCTGGACGTAGATAAAGATGATAAGTATTTCCTAAAATAATTTGCGCATTCACATCTGCCTTTAGGTCCTGCTGTGTCACTGTCTTTACGGAACCAATGGTACCAACGGGCATGAAAATGGGCGTTTGTATTTTTCCATGCGGAGTCTCTAAAATCCCCGCTCTTGCTTTCGATAACGCGTCCTTTGCCTCTATGGAATATTTCATTTCTTTTTCACTTCTACTTTTGGTTGGTCATCAATTACACGTGGTTCAATCCGTGACAAATGCTGCAACCAGGATGAAATTTCATCGAGTTCTTTTGATGTGATTTTCACAGAACTATTCTTGGAAGATTGGCGCTCTGTCCACCTGATTTTATTCTGTTTAATCGGATTCGTTAATCGAACTTCAGGATTAGTTTTTTCAGATTGATAACATAAATAGTTTACTTTTTCAGGCAGTGTTATTTGGTCTAGAGTTGTCAATTTTGACTGAGCGTCTTCACCAAAAAATCGCGCCGCCGTTAAATCTTGCCTGAAGGTTTTTCCTGGAAAATTTATGCGATTCACAACGACACCCGTGAATGAATTTGGACTGGAAGCACTCGCGTTGAGAGCAAAGTAGCCCCCGAGTCCTTCGCCAAGTATAAATGTGCTTTCCATTTTTAAGGCATATTCCTTTTTCAAAGATTTCAAAAGTAATTCGAGATCTTCAGGCAATGACCCTAACAAATCCGAATATGCAAAACCAATTTTCGGACGGAATGAATAGCGTGTGTTCCAAACGAAAACGGCATATCCGCTTTGACAAAGATGTTGCACAACAGGATTGAATTGATTAGGATATGGAAGGAATATGTTATTTGGAACATAAATTACAATAGGATAATTAGCCTTGCCTGTTTTTGTTGGAAGATATATGCGACCTGTCTGTGGAGCAACTTCACCCGTTTGAATTTGTAGTACTTCACTTGAAATGAATATTGGTTTTTTTGCGTCGTATTTATCAAAGGAAACTGGTTTGGCTTTATTGTTTTGCCAAATAAAATATTTTGGCTTGATGGTTTCACCTTGCAGGCAAAATAGGAAATTGTTTTTGGAACAATCGATAATGTTTACCGAAGATCCTTTGAACCCTTCTTTTGCAAATGTTAGAATTTTTTGTACGGTTGGGTTTTGAGACTCTTGGTGTTCCGCAGCATTGATGCTATTGGTTGCTAATACAACGTCGTTGTTACAAACGAAAATGTCGGTGCAACTTTCTCCGGTATTTCTGTTTAAAGGCTTAATGCCTGTTTTCGAAATTGCACAAGCGTAGGTTGTTAAACTTTGGAAATTTGTAATGCCATAAAAGACATCGCCAGAGGCATTACAACCTTTGCTTTCGAAATAATATCCCGATGAAAATTCAATAAGACTTTTTCCTAATTTGTCATTTTCTATGGAATAAATTCGGGAGATCATCCTGTTGTGAACAGCAACCCCTACAAGACCTGCCGTGGATGAAAAGTACCAGCCGTAAGCTTCCCCTGGTATGACGCTTGGCGAAGCAACTTTATTCGACTCGAAATTGAATCTTTCTATGATTGAGTTGTTCTCTGTTTGATTGCAGAAATAAGCTGCTGCGGCTGTTGCACCTATAAATTTGTTCGAAGGAATGTTGGCGATAACGTTACTTGAAGATACTTCAACTATTTCAAATGAATTTGTTTCATTTTGAATTTCAAGCGCTATCAATTTATCTGTAAGGAAATAAGCACGGGCGACATTAGCTGCTTTTTCTGATTTTATTTGAATACTTTTTTCAGACAGAACGTCATTGATTGAAATAGAATTTACGCCACCCAGTTGCTCGACTTTAAGAACCTTGTCGCCGGCTTCATTTAGATCTATGGAAAGAATTTGAGGCTCGTTGAAAAAGAAATTCGACGGGTATAAGACATGGGGAACAGCAACTACATTGTTGGTGTTTTCAGACGTAGGAATTACTTGTAAAACTTGGCTGAATGATTTGTATTGGGTGAAAAGCCCAATAGCGAATATGGAAATACAAAGTGTCTTTTTCATGCTTCAAATTTAGTGAAGGTTCGGGAGAATGAAGTTATTCACAACAAAAGCAGTTGTTTTTTTATAATTCATGCAAAATTGAGGTCGTGTGTTTGCAATTGAGGGGGTATATTTGCTGAAAATTAGAAAAATTTACTAACCACCCCCATAAATTGGGGGGTATAATGAAAAAATATATGAGTTTAAGAAAAAACGCGCAACAGGAAATTAATAGTAGAGTTCCATTGCCAGGGGTTTCAAGTGGTCAAAGAATAAGTGAGTACTTCGGTGATAATGTATTCAATCCGCATAAAATGCGTGAATATCTTCCTGAAGATTTGTACGATAATCTAATGTCTTGCATCAATCAGGGAACGCGTATCGATAGGAACGTTGCGGATCATATTGCTGCCGGCATGAAGGAATGGGCAATTAGCAAAGGTGCCACACACTTTACGCACTGGTTTCAACCTTTAACAGGCGCAACTGCTGAAAAGCACGATAGTTTCTTCAAGCCATTGGGCGATGGAAGAGCTATTGAGAAGTTTGAAGGTACCATGTTGGTTCAGCAAGAGCCAGATGCATCGTCATTTCCAAATGGAGGAATTCGGAATACCTTCGAAGCTCGCGGATATACCTTATGGGATCCATCTTCACCGGCATTCATTGTCGGTAACACGTTGTGCATCCCTACCATTTTCATTTCATACACAGGACATGCTCTTGATTACAAGATGCCCTTGATTAAAGCGCTTCAAGTTGTAGATTCTGCAGCGACTGCGGTTTGTCAGTATTTCGACAAAGATGTAAATAAGGTAAATACCACGCTTGGATGGGAGCAAGAGTTTTTCTTGGTTGATTCAGCTTTACACAAAGCGCGTCCTGACTTGGCTATGACTGGTCGCGTATTATTTGGACATAAGCCTGCAAAAGGTCAACAATTGGAAGATCACTATTTCGGAAGTATTCCAGAAAGAGTGTTGGCTTATATGAAAGACTTTGAATACGAAGCGCACTTATTAGGCATTCCTGTAACCACCCGTCACAACGAGGTGGCGCCGAATCAGTATGAAGTTGCCCCAATGTTCGAAGAAGCAAACTTGGCCAACGACCACAATCAATTATTAATGGACTTGTTGAAGAAGATTGCTCAGAAGCATAACTTCAATGTGCTTCTCCATGAAAAGCCTTTCGAAGGTGTAAATGGAAGTGGAAAACACAACAACTGGGCGTTGGCTACGAACACAGGCGTGAACCTCCTTCGTCCTGGGAAAAACCCAAAGTCGAATCTTCAGTTCTTAACCTTCATGGTGAATACAGTCGCTGCTATTCACGAAAATGCTGACGTTCTTCGTGCCTCTATTGCAACGGTTGGAAACGACCACCGCTTGGGTGCTAACGAAGCCCCTCCGGCAATTATGAGCTGCTTCTTAGGAGAGCAGTTGAATGCCATGCTTGATAATCTTGAAAAGAATATCAAAGCTGGAAAGATGACTCCAGAAGACAAAACGGAGTTGAAGTTGAACATTGGAAAATTGCCACAAGTTCTTCTTGACAACACTGACCGAAACAGAACATCTCCATTTGCCTTTACTGGAAATAAATTCGAATTCCGTGCTGTGGGATCAAGCGCTAACTGCGCAAATGCCATGATTACCTTGAACACCATTGTTGCGAATCGCTTGATTCAATTCAAGAAGGATGTTGATGCGCGCATAGCAAAAGGAGATGATAAGGATGAGGCAATCTTGAAAGAGCTTCAACGCTTAATTAAACAAAGTAAAGCTATTCGCTTCGAAGGAAATGGATATGGTGACGAGTGGGTGAAAGAAGCTGCGAAGCGAGGACTATCTAACTTAAAAGACACACCGGCAGCCTTGAAAGTATGGAAAGACAAGAAGGTAATAGCCATGTTCGAAAAGCTGAACGTGCTAACAGGCGAAGAAATTCATGCTCGTTATGAGATTGAAGTAGAGAACTACGGGCGTCGTCGCGAAATTGAAGCTGAGATTGTGGTAGACATGGCGGTGAATCAGATTATCCCAGCTGCCTTGAGATACCAAAGTGAATTGATTAATAATGTTCAAGGTTTAAAAGCCGTTTTAGGAGCAAAGGAATACAAAGAAATGTCGAAGACTCAATTGGGTCTCATTATTGAAATCTCGCAGCATGTCAACGGATTAAAAGCT
>JBILTF010000056.1:0-14439 GCA_044371675.1 Flavobacteriales bacterium | reverse complement strand
AACGCGGAGCGGATGACACCGAAGGTGATGACAATCTGCGATTGATGACGGCGAAGCCGATGACAACTGCGTTGATGACAATCTTCGATTGATGGTTGAGTTGATGTATTTTTGCATCATGTATAAGTTGCTGATTAAACCACTCTTTTTTCTTTTTTCTCCAGAGAAGGCGCATTACTTGGCCATGGATCTATTGAAATTTTCTACAAAAATTCCTGGCGGGAAAATTATTTTGAAATTAATTTTCAAAGCGAAAGAAAATAAGATTAGTGTTGCTGGAATTGAATTCCCCAACAAGGTTGGATTAGCTGCAGGGTTTGATAAGGATGCACGTTGGATAGATGAATTGGCGTTGTTAGGATTCGGACATGTGGAAATTGGAACGCTTACGCCGAAGGCTCAACCAGGAAATGATAAGCCAAGATTATTTAGACTGCCATTAGACAACGGCTTAATCAACCGCATGGGATTTAACAACGGCGGTGTTGAAGACGCCGTGTTGCGCTTAAAAAAACGTAAGTCTAATATTATTGTTGGAGGAAATATTGGTAAGAATAAAATTACTCCGAACGAAGATGCGTTGAATGATTATTTGATTTGTTTGAATGCCCTTCACGATTGTGTAGACTACTTCGTTGTGAATGTAAGCTCTCCGAATACACCCGGATTGCGCGAATTACAGGAGAAGGAGCCGTTAATGAAAATTCTTTCTGCTCTTGCTGAAACGAACAACACCTTCCCAAAACCGCGTCCAATCTTTTTAAAAATTGCTCCCGATTTAACAGATGATCAATTGAATGACATTGTAGAAATTGTTCTTCAAACTAAAATAGCTGGAGTCATTGCAACGAACACAACCGTTTCAAGAGAGCAATTACAAACCAATTCACAAACTATTCAGAACATTGGAATGGGCGGTTTGAGCGGGGCCCCTGTTCGCAAGAGATCAACTGAGATAATTCATTATTTAAATCAAAAATCGAACGGCGCATTTCCAATTATTGGTGTCGGAGGAATTCAAACTTCACAAGATGCGCAAGAAAAAATAGATGCCGGTTCTTCTTTAGTTCAGGTATACACTGGCTTCATCTACGAAGGCCCTGCTATCGCACGCAACATCGCAAACCACATCAATTAATCCGCACCGCGAAGCGTCATCCGCTCCGCGGTCATCGCAACGCGTTGCGTCATCGCGAAGCGTCATCTCTCCACCGAAGAATCGGCCTTTCCACAAAATAATAAAGCAATGAAGATGCACCAATCACAATTCCCCAATATACGAGGTACTTCATTATTCCATCTGCATTTCCGGTAACAGCGAAATTTTTTCCAATCACTTGAGCTACCAAAGCAAGATTAATCAAATACATCGAATAGGAAATCTTACTGATATGAGTAATTGTTCCAACCAGGCTCTTCCGTGAGGATGATACTCCTTCAAACCAAGGAAGCACAAACGCCATGGCTAAGGGAGTTATGCTGAAATAAATTACTTGTCGGTAAAATGTAGAATTAGAAGCGTTTATATTCAACAACAATAAAATAATACCTGCTCCTAAAACAACCGCAATATTCTTCCATTTGTTCCACAGGTTTTTATGAAAATAATATATCCATGCAAGTAGCAATCCATATGAAATCGCGTCAAGACGCATCAACACCAGTTTCCGCACTTTAACATCGAACCAAAAATTGTCGAGCGTTGGATCGAAAAAATAAGCGCGGTAGAGCAAAGGTGCAATCATGAGCACGAGGGTAACAATCAAAAAAGAAACTTTCAATTTGAACTTCTTCAACAACAACCACAGCAACAACGGTGTAAAAATATAGAACCACTCTTCAACCGCTAAACTCCAAGACTCCCAGAAAAATCCAATCAATGGCTTCGAGAAATTTTGAAGGAAAACAATGAACTTCCAACCGAATACGGCAATGTCTCCAGATATAATTCCGCGCGAAACGAAAATAAAATTCACAAATAATATCAAATAGTAATTGGGAAGTGTACGTAACCAACGTCTTTTCCAGAAATGCGCTACGTCACGCCAATTCATATTTTCAGACATAGTTCGCAAGATTATACCTCCAATTAAAAACCCACTTAACACAAAAAACAAATCAACCCCGTCTGGCATATTCTTGAATGGAAAATTTTCTAAATCGGTTCCATTCAAAATAAATTTTCCATGAGAAAAGACAACCAAGAGTATGGCCAAAGCTCGAAACAAATCGAGTCCGAAATTACGTGCAATCGTATTATTCATTAGTCCCCCAACGTTCTTGGAGCCACTTCAGAATAGCAACTTCCTTCGGATTGTTTCCTGGAATATAAAATTCCGATGATGAAATTTCACTCGGAAGAAATTCTTGTCGAACAAAATTCCCCTCGTGTGCATGTGCGTATTCGTAGTTCTTTCCGTACCCCAACTCCTTCATTAATTTCGTTGGTGCGTTGCGAAGATGCATGGGCACAGGCAAATCTCCGGTTTGCTCTACCAACGCCAAAGCAGCGTCAATGGCGGCATACACAGAATTGCTTTTCGCACTGGTTGCTAAATAAACCGTACACATGCTCAACGGAATTCTTGCTTCAGGCCAACCTATATTTTGAACAGCGCGAAAGGTTGCTTCCGCAATCAATAGCGCATTCGGATTAGCTAATCCAATATCCTCAGATGCAAGTATGACCAATCTTCGAGCTATGAACAACGGGTCTTCCCCGCCTTTAATCATGCGCGCTAAATAGTAGGTCGCGGCTTGTGCATGACTTCCGCGAACACTTTTAATAAACGCCGAAATAACGTCGTAATGCATTTCGCCCGTCTTGTCGTAGCGTGCAGCATTCGTTTGAATAACGTTTTCTACCGATTCGTTTTTCACGACACAAGGAGTGTCTGGAAGCGATTCAACCACTAACTCCAAAACATTTAATAACCTGCGCGCATCGCCTCCGCTATATTTCAATAGTGATTGCGTTTCTTCCAATTGAATATTCCTTGCACGAAGCAGTTCATCGCGAACAATGACGTCTTCCAATAACTGATTGAGTTCATCTCTGGTAAGCGCATTTAACGTGTAAACCTGCGAGCGCGACAACAAGGCACCGTTTACTTCGAATGATGGGTTTTCAGTAGTTGCACCAATTAGAGTGACAACGCCTTTCTCTACGGCACCTAATAACGAATCTTGTTGACTTTTCGAAAAACGATGAATCTCGTCGATGAATAAAATAGCACTCTTTTGAAACAATCCTCCTTTCCCTGCCTGATCTATTACTTCGCGAATTTCCTTCACTCCGCTGTTGATTGCAGAGAGCGAAAAGAACGGACGTTGTTGCGTTTGCGCAATGATGTTTGCCAACGTTGTTTTTCCAACACCCGGAGGACCCCAGAAAATCATGCTCGGAATATGTCCACTTTCAATAATGCTTCGCAAAACAGCGCCCTTGCCAATTAAATGCGATTGCCCAACATATTCATCGAATGTTTTCGGACGCATTCTTTCCGCTAGTGGCGTGCTCATAGCAAGTCGGGTCTTCTCGTTTTCGTTTTCTCGAAGGCTTGCTGCATGCGCCAGTCTTCAATAGCTTTGAAATTTCCAGAAGTTAAAACATCTGGAACTTTCCAACCGTTGTATTCCGCAGGACGGGTATACACAGGAGGCGCTAATAAATTATCTTGAAATGAATCGGTCAATGCACTCGTTTCATCGTTCATCACACCCGGGATTAATCGCACAATCGCATCTACCAAAACAGCAGCCGCTAATTCTCCTCCACTCAAAACATAATCGCCAATAGAGATTTCACGGGTCACATAATGATCGCGCAAGCGTTGATCTATGCCCTTGTAATGTCCGCAAATCATGAGTAAATTCTTTCCCAAGGAAAAAGTGTTGCACATGCTTTGATTAAGGCGATCTCCATCTGGCGTCAAATAAATAATCTCATCGTATTCGCGCTCCGCTTTCAACTTGTCAATGCAATCTGCTATAGGCTGAATGAGCATAACCATGCCCGCTCCGCCACCAAATTGATAGTCGTCAACGCTCTTGTGCTTATCGGTTGAATAATCGCGAATGTTGTGAATATGAATTTCACACAAGCCATTCTTCTGCGCGCGATTCAAAATAGAATCTGCAAAAGGACCGTCGAGCAAGCGAGGAAGAATGGTCAAAATATCTATTCGCATGCTAGAGTTTTTTAATTACAAATTCTGTCCTTCTATTTTTTGCTCTTCCCGATTCTGTGTCGTTCGATGCAACTGATTTCGATTCACCGAAACCCTTTGCTGAAAGCTGCTCCACCTTCACTCCAGTCGAAACCAAAAAGTCTTTTACTTGATTTGCTCTCCCTAAAGCTAGTGCTTCGTTCGATTTATCGTCTCCAATGTTATCAGTGTGTCCACGAATTTCAATGATCCAAGACGAATGCTCTTTCAAATAATCTGCGAACTGAATCAAAATTAATTTCGATTCTTCATTGATGGAAGTCGAACTGGTTGAATAATAAATGTCGTTAATGACAAAAGGTTTGTTTTCTGCAACGATAGAAGTTTCCAAATTCAATTTCAAAATAGCTGCAGGATCGTCGTTTTCCTTTCTCGAAATGACATGCGCATTGAACGCAATGTTTTCGCCTTCCACTTTCAACACCACATCTTCTTTTTTATTCGTCCGAACAATAGCAGCATAAGAACCGTCGTCGTTGTTCACCTTCACCTGCTCTTCACTACCTGATTGTGCGTATTGAATGGTCACAGATGCATTCTGCGCAGGAGTACCGTCGTCGCCTTTCACTTCACCCTTAATAATTGCAACACGCTCGGGCTTTGCTTTTTCCGGCATGTTGAATTGAAAAATATCGTAGCTCTTTTCATCCAAATATCTATCTGCTCCGAAATACGCCACCTCCCCGTCGCTACTTACAATAATTCCAATTTGATCGTTTTCATCATTGATAGGAGCACCAATGTTTTCCACTTCACTGAAGGTTCCATCGTCGTTCATTTTCGCATAAAAGAAATCCATTCCGCCTACTCCCAAATGTCCATCGCTTGAAAAATAAATGGTGTGACTATCGCTGTGAATGAAAGGCGCTTTCTCTTGTCCTTTTGTATTTATTGAAGCTGGAAGTACAACACATTTTCCCCACGTCCCGTCTGGTTGTTTTCGCGACATGAATAAATCGTGACTGAAATTTCCTGAATTGTCTTTCATGCATTCAGGGCGCACTGCAGCGAAGATGAGCGTTTTTCCGTCACCACTCAATGAGGGCTGTGCTTCCCAACCGTCAGGCGTATTCACACCTTCACCCAAACTTACCCACTCGCTCCATACATATCCGATTGTTCCATTGTCTTTTGTGATGAGTTCAAATCGCGTTGAAAACAAATCAATGTTGTTTGCATTTTTCGCATTCGGATTAGACTTTGCTATTATGAGTTCTTTGTTGTCAATGGAGAGAGTTGCTCCTCCGTAAGAACCGCCTTTGTTGAATGGCGGCGGAAGCGGAAGCCCGTTGTCGAATTGCGCATTAATATCGACGCGCTTGCTCCAAGTAAACTCTTCCACTTCCTTGCTGGTGAAATCTCCTTTCGCCTGTTTGATAAGCAAACGTGTGAAGAATAAAATTTCACCATCGGGAGAAATCATGGGAAGGTATTCATCGCTGGGAGTAGAAACACCTGTTACTTTTTTCGGTTTGAAAACGTAATTTTTATTTCCGTTGAAAATCTTGTTGTAGGCTTTCACTGAAACCAAAGCCTCTTCAACCTCTTTGTATTTCCTGTCGTAGTTGGAATTAAATTTCGAAGGATCACTATCTGGAAAGCGCAAAAACTTTTCGAAACACTCTGCGGCCTCATCGTAGGCTTGATTGGCGTAGTGCATAGCACCTAAGAAATAATACATTTCAGAATGATACTCTTCGCATTTTGCTTTTAGTTCTTCATACAGACGAATGGTTTCTTCGAAACCTGAGCCCTGACGTTTTGCACGAAGGAATTTCATTTCACCCAATTGCAACATACACGTAAGACACTCTGCGTCTTGCTCTAATGCTTGTTCAAGAAACACAATACGCTCATCGCTATTATACTTCTTTCCGTCCGCGGCCTTATCCAAAAATTTCTGAACATTCTTCGTTGGCGTGTACTCACAATTTTGGGCATGCAGCATTCCCAGCGAGGAACAGAAAATTAAGAAAATGAATAAACATTTATTCATGTTGAAAGAATCAAAGTTGATGTCCCATTTTCTCGCGCTTCGTATTCAAATAATTTTTATTCGAATCGAATTGTGCACCGAAAATAGGAACGCGTTCAACGCTTACAAAACCTATGCCCTGAAGTGCTTCCATTTTAAGAGGGTTGTTCGTCAATAATTTCACTTGTCGAATTTCCAATTCCAATAAAATTTCTACAGCTTGATCAAACGTTCTTAGATCGGCAACGAAACCCAACGCTTCATTCGCTTCAACTGTATCCATGCCTTTCGCTTGCAGTTGGTAGGCCTTTAGTTTATTGATTAATCCGATACCTCTTCCTTCTTGACGCAAGTATATTAAAACACCTTTTTCTTCTCCGCATTGTTTCAGTGCTTCGTGCAGCTGATCGCCGCAATCACATTTGCGTGAGCCGAAGACATCTCCGGTCATGCATTCTGAATGAATGCGCACAACTACTGGTGATGATTTATCGCATTCGGGGTGAATTAAAGCCAAGTTCGGAAGTTCGGCATTGCCGCTATCGAACGCCTTAATTTCAAAGTCGCCGTATTGTGTTGGAAGAAAAGTTGATACAAGCTCCACTATCGTTTCGAATTAGAACTTCAAAGATAATGGTGAATGAGCATTAATCGCTTTTCGCGGGCAACAAGAAACATGACAATCCACCAATTATTAAACTAGCCCCTGCTAATACCATCGTGAAAATAAGTTCTTCGCCAAAAAAGGTCTTGTACGCCCAATTGATTCCGCCCAATGCTGCCACAATTTGAGGGATAACGATGAACATGTTGAAGATACCCATGGACACACCCATTTTTTCAGGAGGAACAGAACTTGAGAGAATGGCGTAAGGCATGGAAAGAATACTTCCCCATGCAATTCCAACTAAAGCAAAGCTTAGGTTCATAATACTTGCAAACTCTTTATTGGCAGAAAAAAGCATTAAGAATCCAACTCCACCGGCAAACAAAGAAAAGAAGTGAATTACTCTTCGGTTTACTCCGCGTTTCGCGGTGTAGAAGGTTAGCACCAGCGCAAATACCATAGAACTCAGTCCGTACATTCCCATTGAACTACCCACCAAATTCGCTGCGTTATTGTAGGATGCGAATTCCACCTCAAAATTGGCCGCACCTTTTTCAGGCATTGGGGAATTGTAAACGTGTTCCGTTAAAGCTGGAACGGCGAAAGACCACATAGTAAAAAATGCAAACCAACTGAAGAACTGAACAAATCCCAACTTCCACATAATAACAGGCATGTGAGTGAAGCTCTTTGCAATTTCAGTCAGTCCTTTCGCAAAACCCTTCGTCTCCTCGCGTTCCTTTCGAAAAGCTTCCATGTTAGCAGGAGCCTCTTCTTTTGTAGTGAACACCGTCCATAATATTGACGACATAAAAACCAATGCGCCAATAGCAAAACCCCACTTCACCGATGGAGGAATATGTCCCTCCGCTGCTGTATTTGAAAAACCTAAAAAGCTCAAAAACCACGGAAGATTGCTCGCAATCCAAGTTCCAATCCCTATAATTAATGTTTGAACCACGAAACCATAAGAGCGTTGGTTTTCAGGAAGTTTATCAGCAACAAGCGCACGAAAAGGTTCCATAGAAATATTTATGGAAGCGTCCATTACCCACAAGAATCCCGCGGCTATCCAAAGTGTTGGAGAATACGGCACAAAGAACAATGCTATGGAACTTAGAATGGCTCCGATTAAGAAATATGGTCTGCGTCTTCCTAGACGTGGATGCCAAGTGCGATCACTTAAGTACCCAATAATAGGCTGAACAATTAATCCGGTTAGAGGCGCTGCCACCCAAAGCAAAGGAATACTATCCTCCGATGCACCCAATGCTTGGAAAATGCGCGACATAAATCCACCTTGAAGGGCAAATCCAAATTGAATTCCCATGAACCCGAAGCTCATGTTCCAGATTTGCCAAAAACTTAATCGTTGCTTATTCATACCTGCAAGATATAGAAAGTGTACGAAATACACTCACTAGCAGAAAAGATTTTTACAAATCGAAAACGACGCCTTCGTTTGCAAGATCTGTGTTGAAAAAAACAGTTGAAGCTTCCGTTTTGAAAAGTTCATCTTCGTTGTAACGACTGCTGTAATGTCCAACTACCAACTTCTTCGCATTCGCCATTTTTGCAATGGTTGCCGCTTGAATTGTGGTAGAATGAAAGGTCTTCTTGGCTCGCTCCAAATCCTCTTGTAAGAATGTGGTTTCATGATACACCAAATCTGAATTCATGATATTCGGAACAATGCGTTCGTCATAGGCCGTATCTGAACAATATGCATACCGACGAATAGGAATTGAAGGACTAGTCACTTTTCCATATGGAATTACTTCGTTGTTATCGCGCTCAACATCAATCCCCTTCTTCAATAATAAAATTTCTGAAGGCTGAAGTTTGAATTCAACAATCGCCCACTTTTCTATGTTCAGCTTTCGTTCCTTTTCCTCAAAAACGAAACCGGTGCATGGTACACGATGTTTTAGCGGGAAGGAATAAACACGAACGGTATCGTCTTCAAAAATGAGTTGTTTTTCTTTGTCTTGGGTTTCCACAAAAACTAATTCGTAGTCGAAATATGATTCAGAAACTTTGAATTGAAGTCGAATGACTTCTTCTAATCCGGGAGGGCCATAAATAGTTAAGGGCGTTTTCCTTCCCAACAAATTATACGTGCTCAAAAGTCCGATCAGCCCGAAGAAATGATCGCCGTGCAGATGTGAGATGAATATGGCTTGAATGCGTTGCATCTTCACCTTATACTTTCGCAATTGAATTTGTGTCCCTTCCCCACAGTCGATAAGAAAATACTTGTCGTGCACATTCACGACCTGCGCTGTTGGCTTGTGGCGCGAGGTTGGCGTTGCAGCGCCACATCCGAGTATTGTTAATTGAAACATCATAAAAAAAGAAAACCGTCTCGCATAAGGCGAGACGGTTTCAAAGGTCGTGAATAATACGTATTAGTGTTGAACTTGAATCAACTTCTCTGCAACATTCTTTCCTGAAACAAGACGAGCCACGTAGTTTCCTACTGGAAGGTTCGAAGTGTTCAAACGGTAAGTGTTAGCACCTGGCGTAGTCATTGCCTTCTCAGAGAAAACCAATTGACCCATGGTGTTGTAAACAGAAACTTCAGCTTGTTCGTTAGAGCCCATTGGGAAAGTAACCAAAGTGAATTCATTTGCTGGGTTTGGAGAAACTTTAACAACATCATTAAATGTTACACCTTCAGTTACATTGTTTCCTGAGAAGTCAAGAGTAAATCCTGTGAACTCATAAGGAACATCACCTAGGAAAAGTAAGTTTGCAGTTACTGCAATCTTTACAGGGAAAATACCTGTTTGGTTCGGAGTACCTGTGATGTCTCCGCAATATCCTGCACCCGCATCGAACATGCAAGGATCTGCATTTTCACCGTTATTGTTACAAGAGATTGACAAACCTAGACCTGAAAGATCAGCCCATGTTGTATCAACAGCTGAAACGACTCCATAAAACACAGCATCCAAATGAATGCTGTTAATGGTAATTAACTCCGGATAGGTTGGATCAATGTCTGCAGCAGTGGTTGGAGTAAGCACATAAAGCACATCGCTGTATGGAACACCTTGAAGACCTGGTGCAAAGTTTTCACCCATTACAGGATTCGGACTAACGCCGAACGTTTGTTCTGACCAATCGTAATCGGCAGAGTTACACTGAGCTGCAGCAGATAATGAAAGTGCTACAAAAGCTAAAAGAGTAAGTAATTGTTTATTCATATTGAGGGTTTAGATTTCACGTTCAACTTCTTCCATGTATACCAAATCAATGGCCTCGTTTAACGTTGGAGTTATTTTAAATACTGAGTCCAACTGAGAAATGGAAATTAATTTTTTAACTGTTGCTTGCAGTCCACATACTACGAATGTACCATTCGCATCGCGACACAAGCGCTGACCTACAAGTAACGCAGACAATCCGGAAGAGTCAATGTATTTCGTCGCAGAAAGATCAACAATAATGTTACGTTGAGTGTTTCTATTTTGAAGGACCAACTCCGATTTAAGCTCTGGTGCATAAATGGCATCGAGCTTCTCCACGTTCGATGTGATATACACTAACTTTTCTTTTTGATCAGCAACAAAATTCATAAAATACAATTTGATCAAAATTAGATAAATTTTTGGAAAGAAAAACAAAAAAATAATTGACGAATTAACTCACTCTTTTAATTCCTTGTGCGAGAAGGAAAATCGTTGCCATTCGAATAGCAACTCCGTTTTCAACTTGATTCAAAATAACGCTGTTGGGGCCGTCTGCAACTTCACTCGAAATTTCAACTCCACGGTTAATCGGACCTGGGTGCATGATAACGATTTCTTTTCCAAGCGCGTTCAAACGATCTTGTGTCAAGCCGAACAACTCGGTATACTCGCGAAGACTTGGAAAATAAGGGATTCCAGGCTCTTGTCTTTCTAACTGTATACGCAGCATATTCGCAACATCACACCATTCAAGTGCGCGCTGAAGGTTGTGCTCTACCTTCACTCCTAATGATTCGATGTGTTTCGGAATTAATGTAGTTGGACCACAAACCATGACTTCAGCGCCTAACTTCTGAAGGCAGTAAATATTACTGAGGGCTACTCTGCTATGAGTTATGTCTCCAACAATAACTACTTTTTTACCGTCGACCTTCCCTAATTTTTCTCTGATTGAAAAAGCATCGAGCAAACCCTGTGTTGGGTGTTCGTGCGTTCCGTCTCCTGCATTAACAACAACCGCATTCGTTCTTTCCGATAAAAATTGGCATGCACCAGGTGACGCGTGTCTCATAACAACCATGTCTACTTTCATAGCCAAGATGTTGTTCACCGTATCGATTAGGGTTTCTCCTTTCTTCACTGAGGATGTTGATGCGGAAAAATTCACAACATCTGCACCCAACCTTTTTTCGGCCAACTCAAAACTCAAACGTGTGCGGGTTGAATTCTCAAAAAACAAATTGGCTACTGTAATATCTCTTAAAGAAGGAACCTTCTTAATGGGCCTGCTTAATACTTCTTTGAATTCGTCAGCTTGCGAAAAAATCAAGTCAATGTCCGCTTTTTTCAGCGGCTCAATGGCAATGAGGTGTTTGGTGCTTAGCTTCATGTTAGTCGTTCAAAAAAATTACATGATCTTCCTTTTCCCCTTCACTCTTCCACATAACTCTTACACGTTGATTGTCGAAACTCTCTACTTCTTTTCCTACATAAGTGGCTTCAATAGGCACTTCTCTTCCCTTCTTTCTGTCTATGAGCACCAACAATTCGACTGATTTGGGTCTTCCGTATTCCATAAGGCCTTCCATACCTGCTCGAATTGTTCTGCCCGTATACAATACATCATCTATTAAGACAACATTCATTCCTTCCACACTGTGCTTCATATCAGTAGACTTCGCCAGAAGCGGCTTGTCGTGAATTCTAAAATCGTCGCGATAAAAAGTTGGATCTACAATTCCCCATTTCACTTTGTGTCCCGACTTTGCTAACTCTTCAACAATTCGTTCAGAAAAAAACACGCCCCGCGGCTGAAGTCCGATAAGTATTGTTGAAGAAAAGTCTTTGTGATTTTCGATCAATTGACGACATAACCTTTGAATGATCATATTCAGCAGTCCGCCATTGATCAAGGTGATTTTTTTTGCCATCGAATGCAAATATAGGAGAAATTTGATTTACCTACTTTTGCAATCGATGATTGGTACTGAAATAAAAATAGCTCGAGATTTGCTTCTTCAAAATGAAGTGGTTGCTATTCCTACGGAAACTGTCTATGGTTTGGCTGGAAATGCCTTGAGTGAAATAGCGGTTTCGAAGATTTTCGAAGCGAAGAATAGACCGCATTTCGACCCGTTAATTGTTCATGTAGGTAAAATATCTGATGTTGAATTATACGTGGAAGAAATCCCTGAGTTGGCTTTCAACCTCATGGAGCAATTTTGGCCAGGCGCCTTAACCGTTTTACTTCCGAAAAAATCTTGCATTCCCGATTTAACAACATCTGGATTGAAGGAAGTTGGCATTCGCATTCCCAATCACCCCATTACGCTTGAGCTTTTAAACAGCCTTTCCTTTCCGCTTGCCGCGCCCAGTGCGAATCCGTTTGGTTACATAAGCCCAACTAGCGCTCAGCATGTGGAAGATCAATTGGGCGAAAAGATTCCATATATATTGAACGGCGGGTACTGTTCGCTTGGAATTGAATCGACTGTTTTGCGCGTTCAAGACAACGAAATAGAAGTCCTTCGATTAGGTGGTATTTCCCTTGAATCGCTCCACCGCTTCACCCCTAGCATTCGCATTGAGGAACATTCAACAAGTTCTCCTTCATCTCCTGGAATGCTTACAAGTCATTATGCTCCGAGAAAACCTGTTTATGTGGGAAATATTCGCGAGCTCATGACTTCTTTTTCATCACAGAAAATTGGGATATTGAGCTTCAAAGAAGACTACGGTGTTTTCGGCCAACGAATATTAAGCAAATCTGGAAATTTCACAGAGTCAGCCTCGCGTTTCTTTGCTTATCTCCGCGAACTTGATTCATTAGAAATCGACGTTATTCTTGCGGAATTTCTTCCCGATGAAAATCTAGGTCGAGCAATCAACGATAAGTTAAAGCGTGCATCAGCAAAGTGACTTATAGTATCTTGCTCCAGCACCTTATTCCTTTTGAAAAAAGTAACAAGCAACGTGTTCTGGTCGGAAAAACCCTTAAAAATTATTAATTAATCAATTGGAAATAGTTGAGAAAACCCATTGGATCAACTACACTATTTTCATTTTCCGTGCGAATTTCAATTTGGCTAACACCCATCGCACCAAATACTTTCATCCAGACGCTCCAATGAACGCCTTCAACAAAATTCAAAGTCAGTTCATTTCCGTCTACTTCCACATTAAAATACCTTGTGTTTTTATGAACGTATTCCAATAGCCCCGAAACGTTTGCATTTGAACCATTTGTCAATTGGAATTTTACCTTATGAAATCCTTCCTCCACAGCAGTGAAGCTAGTGGTTGAACTAAAAGTCACTTGTGCGTTCTGGGCGAACAGAGTTTCACCAGACATCATGGCAATCGCAAATAAAACAAAGAGTTTTCTCATTTTCTATCAGTTTAGCGAACGCAAGATAAGACTGAAACGGATTACATCTAGTTGCCCTAGTGGTCATTTTTTAACTCTAAAACAAATATTTCTATTTCCTCGTTTTGAAAAGTACCTTTGCACCGCAAATGAACTTTAGTCGTCATCTAAAAAAAACCATCTTTCGAGCCGTTCAAAAAGCGGCCTCCGAACAGCATGCTGAAGCATTTGTTATTGGCGGATACGTCAGAGATCTTATGTTGAAGAGGCTCAATAAAGATATTGACATTGTTTCCAGTGGCGACGGGCCTGCATTAGCTAATAGAACGGCTGAACTACTTAACGTGAAGCGCGTGTCAATCTTTGCAAACTTCGGAACCGCACATTTCGTGTACAAAGGAAGCGAGGTAGAATTCGTTTCTGCCCGAAAAGAATCCTATCGTGCAACAAGCAGAAAACCCGATGTTGAAAAGGGAAGTTTAGAAGACGACCAAATGCGCAGAGACTTCACCGTGAATGCTATGGCACTCTCACTGCAAGAAGAGAACTTCGGAGAACTTGTTGATCCGTTTAATGGGCTATTGGATTTAGAAAATAAAATTCTCCGCACACCTTTAGAACCCGCCATAACCTACAGCGACGATCCATTGCGCATGATGCGCGCCATTCGTTTTGCTGCTCAACTTAACTTCACCATTGAAGAAAGAAGTCTTCAGGCAATTAAAGAAAATGCTGCAAGACTGGAAATAGTAAGTGTTGAAAGAACCATGGTTGAATTCAACAAGATTCTTCTTTCCAAAAAGCCTTCGGTGGGATTAAAGCTTCTCTTCGATACAGATTTGCTTCACCAGTTCTTTCCCGAAATGGTGAAGCTTCATGGT
Source organism: Flavobacteriales bacterium (assembly GCA_044371675.1). Classification (GTDB taxonomy): domain Bacteria; phylum Bacteroidota; class Bacteroidia; order Flavobacteriales_D; family Sanyastnellaceae; genus CAIZGX01. Next base: position 186 of record JBILTF010000056.1, on the reverse strand, counting down.
GTTGAGAAGAAAAACAACCACGCTCATAAAGACAATTTCTATCACACGCTAGAAGTGGTCGACAATCTGCGTGCGAATACAAACAACCTTTGGTTGCTTTGGGGAGCAGTGCTGCACGATATTGCTAAGCCACATACGAAAAGATTTGAAGACGGCATTGGCTGGACCTTTCATGGTCACGAAGAT
>JBILTF010000055.1:0-15196 GCA_044371675.1 Flavobacteriales bacterium | reverse complement strand
TCAGAAACATTCAATCCAACAACACAGGTTGGTTCATGTATTTCGGGGACTATAAATTTTTGGGAAATTGGGGAATTCATTTGGAAGCCCAAGTCAGAAGAAATGACATCATTGCAAAGCCACTGCAATATTTGGTGAGAACCGGAATTAACTATCACTTCGCCCCCAACGGTTTTATCACTGCTGGATATTGCTACGTCCAAACTTCTCCGTATGGTGTATTCCCCGCGAAAAGCGCCTTTCCTGAAAATAGATTTTGGGAACAACTTCAAGTCAAATCACAAGCAGGTAGAATTGAAAAGATAACACGACTTCGGTTGGAGCAACGCTTCACGAAATTACCTGCGTTACAATCGACAGGCGAATACGCTCCTGGAGACGATGTGTACACGAATAGAGCTCGTATACTCCTGAGACTATCGGTTCCATTCAAAGGAAAAACAATTGAAGACAAATCACTTTACTTCTCATGTTACGATGAGGTCTTTATAAACTTCGGCGAAAATGTTCAAATGAACATCTTCGATCAAAACCGAGTATACACTGCTCTTGGATACAAATTTCCAAAATGGGGCAAATTAGAAATTGGTTACATGAATCAATTGGTGGTAAAATCTGACGGTGTGAAAATTGAAAACAACCACACACTTCAAGTTGGATTTAGTTCAACATTAGATTTCAGAAAGAAAAAGAGTTAGTCCGACTTTTCTCCTTCAAGACAACTTAAATTCGCATCATGATCGGTGCGAATTTTTTTTATTCTCGAATTGCAGTGATAGCTCTTTTGCTTTTCACTTCTTCTTGCGCAACTGATCAGGAAAAAGCACGCGATTACAACAACAAGATTACAATTGAACTAGAGACATGTGGTGTGGCTATTTTTCAGTTGGAAGAACAGCTGGGTCAACCCCTAAACTTGAATGAATTCTACACGAAAGCTGAATCAACGTTAAGCACAGCAAAAGAGAATTTAACTGAAATTGGGAACTTCAAAGAAGATACGCTGCTCGTAAATCCTGCTCTTCGAACTATCGGAAAATTTCAAGAAATTCTTTCAGCCTATTACAAGCCGTTGTGCAATTTGCATCAACTTCCACAAGAACAAATATCTTTCGCTACTACCGATAGCTGTAGAGTTCTACGTATGTTCATTCAAAACGAATCGGTCTTCACCCAACAAGATTTCGAGAACGCGCAACAGTCATTTGCAGACAAGTACAAACTTGATCTAACGGAATAAGTGAATACTCAATCTTTGAGTTCAGAAAAAATTCTTCCCAAGATAATAGACAGTTTATTGTCGGTAGAAAGTGTTTGAAAAACGGGGCTTCTTCCTTTTTCTTTTTCCACTCGAATACCGTCTTCAAAGGGCTCAATGGCCAAAACAGACTTGTACGGAATTGTTGTATTTCGAACAAGGCCATCGAAAATCAGACGCTTGTTAGTTACATACAGTTTTCCAGCGTCTAATTCCGTTAATTCATCCGACGTTATTTTTCGCACCGCTGTTCTTCCTCCTCGAAAATAAATTCCTTTTACAATTTTAAAACGAATAGCTGGACCACCGTATGAATAGGCTTGAGTTATTGTTCTTATTTCATGCCATGTCACGTTGGTGATATGAAAGCAGACCTCATCTTTCTGAAGATTAATATCCACTGCAATTTCCTTAAGTGGTTCATTCTCTAACTTCCAATTATCCCTGTAATCTTCTAAGACCTTTTGAGAGTCTTCGTTGAATTTATAATTCACCCCCAAATTCGAGCACCTCGCAATAAAAGCCTCCAATTCACCTGGACCAATTTGCTTATCATCTAAAATTTCCTTCATGGCTTGTTGAGCAATCTCATGAACTCGCGCGTTAATTAATTTCTCAATGCTCTCTTCACTCAACGAAAGTGTGTTTTTAATCTTCAACAAAATCTCCTTCTCCGAATCTGTTAGTACCTCATCATTTACAAACGAAACATACAAATCATCATAAGCCGCTGAACCCGCCTTGTGGTATATCTCCATCTTCTCTTCTTTCGTAATGCATAGCAATTCCACTAGCCTGTTCAATTGCGAAACTTCAGCATCGTCGAGACTCAAATCGGAGAGAAAACTTCCAATCGCCAATAGAAAACTGTTTCGCAATTCAGTTTGAAATTCAACCTTCCAATCTTCGATTTTATACTGCCGACAAATTTCTAATACATGAGATCGGTCAACTCCCATAATTCCTTTTTCAGCCAATAAATTATTGAATGTAATGAATGCGTTTTTCGAATTCTCCCTTCCGCTCACTCTATTCCACAGAGATTTTTTTATTAATGGCTTCGCCTCAAATATGTTCATACTAACTAAGATATAACAAAAAGAAAGAACGAATAAACAGCATATAACTTATAGGAATTTGGCATAAACAATAGGTGCCAAGTGGATCTTCCTTTGGCTCAAAATTAATTGAGTCATGAAAACAAAAAGCACCTATCTCTTACTTTCTCTTTTGCTCGTGTTCTATTCGTGCGAAAAAGAGAAGCCCATTCCCAACATTCAATGTCGCGTTGTTGAGCAAGGCTCCAACGTGCCTATTCCCTTCGCAAGCGTTCAATGGTATGAGCTGGAAGGATTCGGCGGCCAAGTCAACTTCATACCGTCACTTATTTCAGTGGCGGATGAAAACGGACGGTTCGAAATTCCGAAAACTGCAACCGTAGATCTCGCACTTGCAATAGCCCAATCGCAAATTCAATTTTCCGAACTTGGATTTACCGACGTTCCGTTTACTGCTGCAAATCCCACTTTCAATATTCCCATTTCGTGTAAGGCGAACCTTTTGTTGAAGTTAATTGACGACCCCAACACCCAACACAACATTGTTGGTGCTTCTTTCAAAGTGAACGAAGGTTTTCGCGGCATAACTCAAGAAGCCGACTTAGCAGGAAACGGCGCCGAATGCACCTTCGATATCCGCGCCCATTTCCCCATAGAACTTGAAATTACGAAACACTACGCTTCCGGCAATTACTCTTCCGAGTGGGTAACCCAAGATGCCTTACAAGCCAATGAAATCAATACATACACCTTATACTACTAAAAATGAAAAAACAATTCTCACTTTTATTCTCACTTTGCGCGCTGTTTACACATGCGCAAAACACTTATGCTCCTGTTGTAAAATCAACAGCGTTCAATCAACCCCTTTCAAAAAACAACTCACTTGTTTTCACCAAAGCGCAAGCGGCAAAAGATGCATTTCTTTTTCTATGTGGAAAAGATTCGAGTCACCTCTACTTCCCGAATTATCGCAATCATCTCGAAAGTCTTCCGAATGAAGCCTACGCTACCTATCTCGAAGTTTGGGACATTAAATATGTTCGCGCAGCAAACAGCGTCAGCGATACGAGTCAGTTTATTCTCTGTACTTCCAACATGCTCACTCCAGGTTTGAATGTCTTCAACATACACAACGCAGTACAATCGAATTATCATTCGAATGTGAATATTCAATCGATAAGTTTCGATGAAGGAACGACTTGGAATACCATCGCGAACAATTCCATTTCAACCATTATTCCAACAAATACCGAATGGTTTTCTGTGGCTGTGAAATATTCAGTCAACGGAACAATGAAAGAAACGGGAATAAAATTTCAAATTGAAACCAAAAGCTTACTCACTCCAGACACCGCGCCGTGGCAAGTGAGCAGTTCATTTGAAATAGATACACTTGTTGGAAACAAACTAGTGAGAGGAAATGCCTACACACTGCTCAGCGAAGACGGAATATTTGACAAGCCCTTTGTTTTTGTTGAAGGAATAGACTTCGGGACTGATCATCTTCCAACACGAAACGGCACGTTCGGATGGGACGCGTTTTCTTCTGGTTCTGTAACCGGACAATACGCCATGCTGCAACTGATGCCTTATTGGATTGACACGCTTCAACAGCACGGATATGATTTAGTACTTGTCGATTTTTACGACGGCGCGCGCGACATTCGAGAAAATGCAGCGCTGGTTGAAAAAATCATTCACCTCTGCAACGAGCATAAGAACAGCAATGAAAGCATTGTCGTTGCGGGGGCAAGTATGGGTGGACTTATCTCGCGCTATGCCCTTCGTACCATGGAAATTCAAAACAAACAACACTGCACTCGTCTTTACATAAGCCTCGACGCGCCCCATTTAGGCGCCTACATTCCAATGAGTCTTCAATCTGCGCTCTATTTCTTGGCGCCATACAGTTCGGCCGCCAATAGCTTCGTTTACGACAAGCTCGAACGTCCGGCCGCGCAACAATTGCTCTTTTATCAATGGGGCGCTTCAAATCAACTTCAACCCGCAAACTTTTTAAGTTTTCAATCTGAATTAAATTCCATTGGGCTTCCGCAAAATTGCAGAAACATTGCTGTAGCCAATGGAAATAAAAACGGAATTGGACTTTCAACCAATACCACTGAACCTCTTTTGACAGAATCCTGCAACGCATCAAACCTCGTTGGCGGAGATGAATTTCGTCTGAAGTTTTTTCCTATTCCCGGTTCTAACGACTATGTTGAAAACACTAGTACGCATCGCGTTATTGCAGACCTTAAGCTTACAGAAATCGACATCGATTTTCTGAGTCTTTCTATATCACAATACAGCTCTCGTCCGAAGATTTCGATGAATGCTCTTCCATTCGATTATTCCTGTGGAGGGTACTCTTCATCAATCAAGGATTTCGTAGACGCCATTAACGAAACGGCTTCATTCAATTCCGCATGCGGAACAATCAACAACGATCAATTCGAATTGTATCACAACTTTGTCCCAACATCAAGCGCGCTACATTGCAACACCAATTTACCTTTCACTGCTATCAACGAAGATGAGATTCCATTCGACAACTGGTATGCTCCTTCCGGAAATAACCAACCACACTCTGGAATCAACTTCGGAAACCTCGCGTTCATTGCTGAAGAAGTATTCGCTGATGAACTACCGAATGGACATTCGGTTTTCAGATTAAATATGGAAAACAATACAGCTTTCAATTTCGGAAAAACAGGATTACAAGTTCTTCCTTCAACCATCATTGAAAACAATTCTGTAGTAACCATTGGCGAACTGGGCGAAAGTCAGTCCGCTCCAAATAGCCTTGTGTTTCCTGGAGACGAAGTGTCCATTGAAACGGGCATCGACTGCGGTTCTGGAAGTTTAGATATTCAAGACAACGGAATACTGCAAATTGGGGATCCTTCTGGGACTGTTCACGCGTCATTGCATGTTCAAGCGTCAACGACCATAAACCTTCAACCCAACGGATTGCTTTTCATTCAACCCAATGGAACATTGATTTTAGAACAGAATTCCACGTTGAATTTACTTGGCGGAACAATTCACGTAGAAGGAAAAGTTACGTTGTTGCCCGGAAGTAAAATCGTTTATGCCTCTGGAGAATTCATTTTGAATAATACCAACGCATCGGTTGAATTCAGAGGCGGACAATTGCAACTTATTTCCCAATCAGCGTTAATCCTTCAAGCGAATAAAGGGTCAATAGATGTGTATTCTTTATGGAATGAAACCGATGTGACTTTCGCAATCGGAAGTCGCATGTTGGTAGAAGGAGTCGACCAAAACAGCACATTCTTCCGAGTTCATGAAGGCGCAATGTTCAACGAGTCGGGGACTGCAAACTACATCAAATTCAAAACCGGAAAAATTGAATTGAATGAAAACGCGACGCTTCTTTCCTACCAAAGATTGTTGTTCGAGAATACTAATGTCGCTGGCAATGAAAATGCACTTTGTCAAGTCGATTACAACATTGTTTCCTTCTTGAACTCTTCCGTGAAGCATTGCAACATTGAAAACAATTATGGAAAACTAACTGCATCGCATACACTCTTCACCGACAACGGTTCAGTGACTATTCGCTATGGAAATTATAACTTCCAAGATTGCGTTTTCAATTCAGCTAATCTATTTTCAGAACACTTGAAATCGTTAAGTCGAATCAAGAACACCTCTTTCGAAAACAATGAAGTGGCCGTTTCCGATTACAGTTTGATTGAAATTGGAATGACCTCTTGCACCTTCAACAACAACGGAATCGGAGCGCAAAAGAAAGGGGGCGTATTCACCGTTCGTTGCTCTGAATTTTCGCAAAACGGAACAGCTTTAGAAATAGGAAAAGGATGTGTGCTGAATATATCTTCTAGCAGTGCGGGCGGATATAACGTTTTCGAATTGAACGATGAGCACGTTCATTTCTACCACAGCTCAACACCCTTGTTGAACAAAGGATTCAATTCATTCAGTGGTGCAAGCGATTGCAATTTATGCGGCAACATTGCAACCATATCTTCTATCGGATGTGCACCTGTGGGATTAGCAAGCGCAAGCAATCAATGGCTGCCCATTGCATCTGGAAGTTCGGGCATTGCGCTATTTTCTTCGAGCACCTGCGCGAACGGAACGCAAAGTCTTATCACGCTAAGTCCTTCTGTTTCTGTTTCCACAACATGCCCATCTGTTATTGGAATTCTTAGTCCTACCAAATCCATAGCGCAAGCAAGCCTTCACCAAAAAACACTTACAGACTTGCCTGTCATTTCAACCACGGAATACGGACAATTACCTCTTGATTCTGCGCTATCGTTAGCGGCCACATTGGCGTATGCAACAGACTCGCTCTTCGAAGGAAAGCGTTCGATAAAACTGTTCCATGAAATTCTGACATCTCCTTTGGATCGCAACAGCAGCGAAATTCGTTCTTTGTCCGATTGGGGAATTGGAATGATGAAAAAGATGATCGAAGAACTCATTCTTCGCGGAGAAATAATTCCCGAGAACAATTCAGAGTCGTTTGAAATCGCTGTTCAGCGCTATGTAAATTCATTGAATGCTTGCACCGATAGCTTGGTGTCAGACTCATCGTTTCACTCCCAATTTTGGGTTGAACTTTCGAAAGCACAACTCTTCCGTTCATTAGGGAATTCGAGCCTTTGCTACAATATACTTAATCAATTAAATACCTGTAACATAGAGGGCGAAGAATTAGAAGAGCTCTTGTACTGGAAGTCGCTTACATTAAGTGAAATGACAAGTGCTCCATCGATTTCATCCAATATGAATGATTCTGTTTTCACTTCACTGAGCAGTTCAAATTTTCCATTTGGAATTGAAATCCTCGGTCCACAGGAAGTGCTTTTCTATTCCTGTTTTTCTGACAACAAAAATCTGAATCCAACTTCAGGAAAAATTATCCCCTCCATTAATGCCGGCGAATTCAAACTTCAATTCACTAAGAAAAATAATTTAGTGAAATGGAAAATTCTCAGTGCTGTTGGACAACTAATTCATGAAGGAAATGCACGCGAATGTTCTGAAATTCCATTCAGTTTCGAATTGACAAATGGATGCTACATCCTGCAATATTCATCAGACAGCGGAAGCATTCAGACTGAAAAATTCGTGATCGAAAACTAATTACAGGTGCATGAGAATGTAAACTCCTGCGCCGCTAAAGAAACCTAACATGGCCCAAAGTGAGATGTTCTTCAGGTACCACGTGAACGACATTTTCTCTAAGCCCATTGCAGCCACACCTGCGGCAGATCCTATGATTAGCATACTGCCGCCGGTGCCTGCAGTGTAGGCCAAGAAATGCCAGAAGGTTCCGTCTTGAACAAAATGTGAAGCCCATACATCGGTTGTACCAGCAGCTTCCACCGGATACATTCCAATGCTTGCAGCAACCAACGGAACGTTGTCTACAATAGCCGAAAGCGCGCCAATTGCAATGTTTATTGCGTATGTATTGTTGAGTTGTTCCTTCAACCAAAAAGACATTTGTGTTAGGTGTCCCGCTTCTTGTAATGCGCTCACCGAAAGAAGAATTCCCAAGAAGAAAAGAACTGACGGCATATCAATTTTTCGCAACGCACTCAACGCTGAATACTTCGCCTTGTCGGAATCCATTTTTCTTCCGTTCATGAGATCTGTAACAAGCCAAAGCACGCCCACTGAAATCATCATTCCCATGAATGGAGGTAAGTGTGTGAGCGTTTTAAAAACCGGAACGAAAAGTAATCCGCCCAAGCCTAAAACAAACACAATCATTTGCTTCGAACGAGCCAAGTCATTTGACGCTGTTTCGTTTGAATCAGGTCGCTCCAAGTTTCCCTTCAACACAAACGACAAGACAATTAGAGGGACCAGCAGACTCACTAAACTTGGAAGAAAAAGTTTTGAAATTACAGGTCCTGTAGTGAGTTGTCCGCCTATCCAAAGCATCGTCGTCGTTACATCTCCAATAGGACTCCACGCGCCACCAGCATTAGCCGCAATAACAATTACTCCAGCAAAAAACCATCGGGACTTCTGATTGCTAATGAGCTTTCGCGCTAAACTCACCATTACGATTGCTGTAGTTAAATTATCTAACGCTGCAGACAAGAAGAACGAAAGCAAGGAAATAATCCAAAGAAGTTTAACTTGATTGGTTGTTGAAATACGATCTGTAATAATTGAGAATCCGTTGTGTGCATCAATGATTTCTACAATAGTCATTGCGCCCATTAAGAACAATAAGATTCCAGAAATCTCTTCAATGTGATGACCCAATCTTCCTTCCAACACTTCACGAGAAATTCCAGTTGGAGCAAGAACTAAAAGTGTCCAACACAAAACACCAGCGATAAGCGCGGTAGCTGCTTTATCAATTTTAACTGCGTGTTCCGCTGCAATGAGCACATAAGCAAGGACGAAAATTATTAGTATTGCGGTAATCATTCGCCTTCAACTTGAGAGGTTTTCAAATACATGCGAATGTCGCTCTTCGCGCCCAACTGCATCACTTCCACCAAATCTTGAACTGGTAGATTTCGATCCATTGAAATGGAACAGGTGCTCTCTGGAAAAGTTTTTCCAATGTATTCCAATCGTTGACCCAACTGCTCAACGCTCATTTTTTCTCCATCGAGATAATAATCGTGATATTCATCTACGGCCAATTGCAAAGACTTCTTCGGTTCCCGTTGCTGAGTTTCCCCCGCTTCCGGCAAAAGCACTTTAATCACATTTGGATTCGCCAACGTAGAAAGAATAAGGAAAAACAAAAGCAAGAAGAACATGATGTCGTTCAGCGCATGCGTGTTTACAACAGCACCCCTTTTCTTTCTTCTTTTTATATTCATTTTCCTTGAAGGAATAATGTTTTAAGTTGAAGAGAATATTCCTCCATTTGCGCGACAAACTTGTCTACTGAATTTTGTAGCAATTGATAAAAGACGAAGGCAATAATTCCAACCACCAATCCGCCTGCAGAAGAAACCATCTTCTGGTAAAGACCTTCTGAAATAACTCCAATACTAATGTCTGCTGTGGTTGAAATATCGAAGAAGATTGTAATAACTCCCGCAATGGTTCCTATGAATCCCAATAGCGGCGCTACTCCCGCAACAATAGACAACACGTTCAATCTTCTTTCCAAATAAGCCACTTCAACATTCGCCGCTTGCTCCATCAATTTCTCCTGCTCGTCGCCAGAGATTTCTGTGAGTGCTGCGTATTGAAAAATGCGCGACCAAGCCGCGTTGTCTTCTTCACACAAACGCGCAGCTTCTGTGTTGTTTCCAACCTTCAACGCCGCTAAAAAATTTTCGAAATTATTCTTCTTTCCAACACCTTGCTTTCCTAAAAAAAGATAGCGTTCAATCACAATCACAATTGTTAAAATAGAGAGAAGCAAAAGTGGAATCATAACCCAACCTCCTTTGAAGATTAGACCAATTAAATCCAACGACTTCTCATACGTTGCTCCTTCCGGTGCGGCTTGTAAATAGATCATCTTAAACTAATTTTTTCAGTGCAATTTCAAACGCGTGCTTCGAAACGTATTGTTCTTCGCTTCCTTGCTGATGAACATTTCTCAAAGCCTGTCCAATAATTTTAGAAGTGTCAGAGAAAATTCCTTCATCAGATAAATCAACTTCAGAGTCGCTCATTAAATAAGCGAATACTCTTGCCATTCCGCAATTTGCAATGAAGTCTGGAACAACACTGAAATGGGCATCGCACCATTCTGAGATAGGTCCGTAAAAGATTTGCTGATCAGCAAACGGCACATTCGCACCGCAAGCAATAACAGATACTCCAGCCTTGTGCATGCGCTCTGCTTGTTCTTGACTCACCAAGCGTGAAGCCGCGCATGGAAGAAATACATCGGCTTGAAGATCCCAAACTTTCGCATTAATTTCTTCGAACGAAAGCATTCCTTCAGCAACTAACGTGTTGTTCACACGATTCAAAAACAAGGTGCGGATTTCTTCAAATGAATATCCGTTCTCGTTAATCAATCCGCCGTTTCTATCGATAATTCCTACTACAGATGCGCCTGCTTGACTCATGTAAAAAGCAGCAGCAGCGCCCACATTTCCCCAACCTTGAACAATCACTTTCTTGCCTACAAGGCTCTTTTCATTTTTCCATATTTCGAAAAAATGACGAACGCTTTCCGCAACGCCGTAACCGGTAATCATATCGGCTACCTTGAACTTCATGTTCACATCTGGAGAAAACTTCTCGTCTTCAATAATGCTTACAACACCTCTTCTCAAATTTCCAATACGCTTTACTTTCTGGGCTTCCGTAGGCTTGAAGTGTCCATTGAACACACCTTCTTGCGGATGCCAAACACCGCAATCTTCCGTCATAGGAATAACTTCATGTATCTCGTCAACATTCAAATCGCCGCCTGTTCCGTAGTAATGTTTCAACAACGGGGTAACCGCAGCGTACCAACGCTTCAACACTTCCTTCTTGCGAGGATCAGCCGGATTGAAATTAATTCCGCTCTTCGCGCCACCAATTTGTGGTCCGCTTACCGTGAATTTTACTTCCATTGTTTTCGCAAGCGACAAAACTTCGTGCTTATCTAACCCAGCTCTCATGCGAGTTCCACCACCTGCGGCACCGCCACGCAATGAATTTATAACTACCCAACCTTGCGCTTCAGTAAATGGATCATTCCATTCAAATACAATTTCTGGTTTCTTATTTTCGTACTGCGACAATAAATCCTTCATTCTCTTGTTAATTTAGACTTCACAAAACTAACACAAAACATGCGTTCTCTCAGTAGGTATTGGAAAAGGCATCGGTTGGTTATTTGTGCGCGGATAAACAATTCTGTATTTCCTTTGTTTTGAAATTAAACTTAGGAAAATCATGTTGCGTTCTCTTCTCATTTTCATTGCATTCATTGCTTGTTCAATTGTTTCCGCACAAAACGGAAGTATCTCTGGTGTAGTCATTGACAAAAACACCCAAACTCCGCTAGTCGGCGCCACTGTTAAACTAGAGAACACTCCAATGGGTGCTATTTCAGATGTAGATGGAAAATTTTACATTGAACGAATTCAACCAGGTACCTACAACGTAAAAATTACGTTGTTGAATTTTCTTCCAACAGATTTATTCAACGTTGTTATTACAAATGGAAATACAAATACGTTTTCGGTTGAATTGGAACGAAGCAGCGAGCAATTGAATACGCTCGAGATTAAACGTTACACCTACGGAAAAGCAACAGAAACGCCCCTTAGCGTGCAAAGCCTTACCGCAGAAGAAATTCGAAGCAATCCAGGTGGAAACTTCGATATCTCTAAAGTAATTCAAGCACTTCCGGGTGTTGGCGGACTTTCAGGAGCCGGTGAAAGAAATGATCTTCTCATTCGCGGAGGAGCGCCAAGTGAGAACGTTTATTATTTAGATGGAATTGAAGTTCCACAAATCAATCACTTCAGCACCCAAGGATCTTCGGGCGGACCGCAAGGAATTATCAATGTGAGTTTCATTGAAACAGCTACGCTGAACAGCAGCAGCTTCAACGCGAAATACGACAACGCCCTTTCTTCCGTTCTTCAATTCAAACAAAGAAACGGAAACGCACAGCAAGTAAAAGGAAACGGAAGAATTTCAAGCACAGAAGTGGCGGGCACTTTAGAAGGTCCTATTGGAAAGAACACCACCTTCTTGGCTTCGGTTCGACGTTCCTATTTGCAATATTTCTTTGAACTCATTGATCTTCCCATTCGTCCGAACTACTGGGATTTTCAATACAAAATAAACACGCAACTCAACAAGAAAAACACGCTTACCGCCATTGGCCTAGGAGCCATTGATGAGTTTTCATTTGCTGTTCCAAAGACTTCAGACCCAACGAAAGAATACATCATTCGCTCAAATCCGAATATCAACCAATGGAACTACACCGTTGGCGTTACCTTGAAACACACGCTGGATAACGGTTACTACAATTTAAGTTTAAGTCGAAACATGTTTGAAAACAGACTCGACCGTTTCGAAGACAACGACGTAGAAAATGAATCGCGCAGAACATTGAAAAGCGTTAGCCAGGAAATCGAAAACAAATTGCGTTGGGAAGTAAACCAGTTCTTCGGAGATTGGAAAATTGTTTACGGATTGTCTGCACAATATGTGAAATACAACAACGACTTCTTCGCTAGAATAGCTCCAGCAATCTCAGATAGCACAGGAGCTGTTATTGTTCCTCAAATTAATCTTTCATTCTATAACGCTATCGACTTTGCACGTTACGGTGCATTCGTTTCAATAAACAAAAAGATGTTCGGCGAAAGGCTTTCATTAACGGGAGGAATTCGCACCGACATTAACTCATTCACCACAACTGGAAACAATCCGTTAAACGCGCTCTCTCCGCGTATAGCGGCATCCTTCGCTATTAACGAGAAGTGGAACATGAACGCTTCTGTGGGAAGATACGCGAAGCTTCCGGTTTACACCGTTCTTGGATTCAAACAAGATGGAAACTCTGTGAATCGAAACAGCGATTACATCTTGTGCGATCACTACGTTTATGGATTCGAGTTCCTTCCGAAAAACAGTTTGAGAATTACGGCTGAAGGATTTTACAAGCAATACAGCAACTATCCGGTTTCATTCAACACAGGAGTGTCATTGGCGAACCAAGGTTCTGTATACGGCGCCATTGGAAATGAGCAAGTGACTTCAACAGGACAAGGACGTGCCTACGGATTTGAATTATTCCTTCAACAAAAATTCACCAAGTCTTATTTCTTAACTGCTTCGTACACCTTTTTCAAAAGTGAATTCACAAGATCTACCGATACCTACGCGCCTTCAGCATGGGACAACAGACATTTGCTTTCTGTTATTTTCGGAAAGAAATTCAAGAACGGATATGAACTTGGCGTGAAGTACAGACTCGCAGGTGGCGCGCCTTACACGCCATACGACATGACCTCTTCGCAATTAAATTACGTAACGCTTGGAACAGGATCGTTCGATTACACGCAATTGAACAGTCAGCGTTTGCCGGTCTTCAACCAGTTAGATATTCGTATCGACAAGAAAATCAACTTCAAGAAATCTTCACTCGATTTCTTCTTAGACATTCAAAACGTTACCAACGCGAAGAGCTACACACAAGATCTGTATTCGTTCCAACGCAATGCCGACAATAGCGGTTTCGCAACCACAGACGGACAAGCCTTGCGTGCAGACGGTAGCAACGGTATCCCTATTCTTATTCCGAATGTGAATGGAAGTATTATTCCAGCTTTTGGAATTATTTATGATTTTTAAATCCTCGGAAATCTAGCAGGATTTCCTTCCGACATCACCGCGTAAATCGCTTCAACGATATCGTCAACAGAAGGCTTACTGAAGTAATCACCATCGGTTGAATAAGCAGGTAAGTGCGGCTTTGAAGTTATTGTAATCGGTTGTGCATCCAGGTAATTGAAAGCGCCTTGTTTGTTAATGATCTGATCTAACAAGTAAGCCGAAGCTCCACCTTCCACATCTTCATCTACAACAACCAAACGATTTGTTTTCTGAACACTCGATGCTGAAACGCCCGTTGTATCGAATGGAAGAAGCGTTTGCGCATCTACCACTTCAACTGAAATTCCCATACCCGCCAATTCGTCGGCAGCATTCAAACACATGTGAAGCGTGCTTCCGTAAGAGACAACAGTGATATCACTTCCAACTTTCACTACCTCTGCAACACCAATCGGAACAACCATTTCAGAAAGATTGCTCGGCATCTTTTCTTTCTTGCGGTAACCGTTTAAACATTCTACAACAAGTGCTGGATCGTTTCCTTTCAACAAATTGTTATACATCCCCGCGGCTTGAGTCATGTTCCTTGGAACACACACCACCATTCCGCGAACACTGCTAATGATAGCACCCATAGGGCTTCCGCTGTGCCAGATACCTTCCAAACGATGTCCGCGTGTGCTTATGATTGCTGGAGCCATTTGTCCTCCAGCCGAACGATAACGAACCGTTGCTAAATCGTCGCGCATAATTTGAAGCGCGTAATAGATGTAATCTAAGTATTGAATTTCCGCAACCGGACGAAGTCCGCGCATAGCCAAACCTATTGCTTGTCCAACGATTGTTGCTTCGCGAATACCGGTGTCGGTTACGCGCAATTCTCCGTATTTATCTTGAAGTCCTTCGCACGTTTGGTTTACTCCACCAATCTTTCCAACGTCTTCACCGAAGATTAACACCTCAGGCATTTCAGCCAATTTAGCATCCCAAAAATCGCGAAGGACAACACGTCCATCTACCATCTCAGCGTCGCTTGCATACTGAATAGAAACAGAACGGTCTAAATCATTGCGATCGCTGTATAGCTCGCTGCTGTAGGCTTTGTGCATACGCTCTTGCGCACTGGCTAACCAATTTTTTATATTTTGAATTTCAGTTGATTGCTGTCCACGAACCGTGCGCAATACTTTTCGAATGGCTTCGAAAATATCTTTGCGAATCGCTTCGCCGTTGTTTTTCAACGATGCTGCTGCTTCTGTTTGTCCAGCTGCTTCGAGCAAAGTAATGGCGGCGTTTACGTCGGCCTGAATTTGCGCGCGGAATTCGTCCCATGCTGTGCGTTGATCGGTGCGTGCTTGCGCTTTTGCTTTCGCGCGCAATTCATCTAACTCTTCATGCTTCGCAACATTTTTTTCTGTCAAGAATTTTCCGAATTGCACAATACAATCGAATTCTTCATACCACTCCAACAACTCTTTCGACTTGTATCTTTCGTGAGAACCGCTTGTGCTGTGGCCTTGCGGCTGAGTGATTTCTTCAACATGAATTAAAACAGGTTGGTGGTGCGTGCGCGAATGCTTCACAGCCTTCT
>JBILTF010000117.1:0-4465 GCA_044371675.1 Flavobacteriales bacterium | reverse complement strand
ACAAAACCACAACCGCCGGTAATTAAATGCGTAACCTTATTCATGTTGTAAAAATACATCAATCATTCCAAGTGCGGCACTTTCC
Organism: Flavobacteriales bacterium; assembly: GCA_044371675.1. Classification (GTDB taxonomy): domain Bacteria; phylum Bacteroidota; class Bacteroidia; order Flavobacteriales_D; family Sanyastnellaceae; genus CAIZGX01. The sequence goes on along the minus strand of JBILTF010000117.1, from coordinate 4,380 downwards.
GATTAACTTCGCAACAAGAGATAAATCAGATGCAAAAACTTCAAAATTTGGCCTTAGGGCAATGGGTTTCAGGAAGCGGAACCGGCACCGAATTGTTCGATGCTGTGAACGGAGAATTGCTTACAGTTGCGGATAGCACAGGCTTGGATTTCGGTGCTATGCTGAACTACGGTCGCGAGACTGGAGGACCGGCACTTCGCAAGATGACCTTCCAAGAACGCGGAAGAATGTTGAAGGCATTGGCCTTATACCTCACCGAGCGCAAGGCCGCGTATTACGCGGTAAGCGTGAAAACCGGTGCAACGAAGATTGACTCTTGGATTGATATTGACGGAGGTATTGGAAACTTGTTCGCATACGCTTCGTTGCGCAAGCAATTCCCAGACTCTTCCTTTTATGTAGACGGAGAATTGGCCAAGCTTTCGAAAGAAGGAACTTTTATTGGTCACCACATTATGGTTCCGAAGGAAGGGGTTGCCTTACACATTAACGCGTTCAACTTCCCTGTTTGGGGAATGTTGGAAAAAATCGCAGTGAATTTATTGGCGGGTGTTCCTGCTGTGGTGAAGCCTGCAACACTTACTTCTTATGTAACTGAAGTTGTGGTTCGTGATATTCATGCATCGGGCATTCTTCCCGAAGGTGCTTTGCAATTGATCTGCGGAAGTGCCAACGGTATTTTCGATCATTTGGAAATGCAAGACGTGGTAACCTTCACCGGCTCTGCTTCAACCGGAAAAATGTTGAAGTCACATCCGCGATTGGTAGACCAATCCATACCATTCACCATGGAAGCCGACTCGCTGAACGCCGCTATTCTCGGACTAGACGCAGCACCTGGCTCAGAAGAATTTGATTTGTTCGTGAAGGAAGTTCGCAAAGAAATCACGGTAAAGTGCGGACAAAAATGTACCGCGGTAAGAAGAATTTTAGTTCCTGAAAAATACTTGTCAGACGTTCAAGAAGCACTTGTGAAAGCCCTTGGACAGACTGCAATTGGAGATCCACGCAACGAAAAAGTTCGCATGGGATCGTTGGCTGGAATGGCTCAGCGTGAAGACGTGCTTGCTGCGTTGAACGAATTGAAAAAAGAAAGTGAAGTTGTATTCGGAAACGATGCGCTTAACCTTATTGAAGCAGAAGATTCGAAAGGTGCATTCATGTCGCCAACACTGTTGCTCAACGACAAACCTTTTGAAAGATTGAGTTCGCATAGCGTGGAGGCCTTCGGTCCCATCGCTACCCTTATGCCTTATTCAACTACTGAAGAAGCCGTGGCCCTCTCGAAATTAGGAAAAGGAAGTTTGGTGTGTAGCATCACTACAAACGATACTAACATTGCGCGCGATTTCGTTTTGAATGCCGCAACGCATCACGGAAGAATTTTAGTCTTGAACAGAGCGAGCGCGAAAGAAAGCACCGGTCATGGAAGCCCAATGCCTATGCTTGTTCACGGAGGACCGGGTCGTGCTGGAGGTGGAGAAGAGATGGGTGGAAAACGTGGTGTCATGCACTACTTGCAGCGCACGGCTATCCAAGGTTCACCTACTATGTTGACAGCCATTACTGGAGTTTACCAGCAAGGCGGAGAACAAGCAGAAGCGCAACCGCACTTGTTCCGTCAGCATTTTGAAGACCTCGTTGTTGGAGATACTGTCTTCACGCACAAGCATACCGTTTCGGAAGCAGACATTGTAAACTTCGCGAATGTGAGTGGCGATAATTTTTACGCGCACATGGACGCCACCTCTTTGGAAGGAACCATCTTCGAGCGCAGAGTGGCTCACGGATATTTCGTTTTATCGAAAGCTGCAGGATTGTTTGTTGACCCGAAGAAAGGTCCAGTCTTGTTGAATTACGGAATAGACGAAGCGCGGTTTACGAAACCTGTTTATCCGGGAATGACCATAGCTGTTCGCTTTACTGTGAAAGAAAAGATTGCACAAGAGAAACGCAGCGAAGACGATATTCCAAAAGGTATTGTGAAATTCATGGTTGACGTTTACGACGAAACCGGCGAGACGGTGGCGTTAGCGACAATCTTAACCATGGTTAAAAAACGCAACGACGAATAAGTGCGTAAACTTCTTTCGTTCGTCTTTCTTTTAGCGGCTGTTCAGATATCTGCGCAGTCCGACACGTGCTTCGATCCGAATTCAAAAGCATATTATCGCTGCGAACGCAATATTGAACGCATTTGCAAAGATTATTTAGTTAATGATCTTATTGAATTAGAGGAGAAACTTCTAACTGTTCATCCAGATCCCTTCGCCTATTGCGGAAAGCCTGCCTTTGATGAAGCCTACAAAAAAGCGTTTGACTTTTACTCTGAAGATCGAACAATCATTGAGCATGCGCAGAATCTAAATCGATTTATTCGCGTTGTTCAGGATTCGCATTTACAAACGCATGTGTTTAAATTGATGTTCGAATCGTGCGGGTACGACTCTGGCTTTTTACCGTTGTTCATTCAACCAATTGATGGGAAATTTTATGTTGAAGAAACTTACATCGGCGGGCCTCCCTTTGGAAGCGAAATTATTTCAATTGGAAAATTATCGATGAAGGAATTGCATGCGCTAGCAAAAGAATGGAGCGTAGATGAAGGACAGGCCATGCATGCCAGTGACGAAGCGGCGCCTTACTATTACACACCAGCCCAATTCTTCGCAAATCCATTGCAGCAAGAAGGTGAACTTGAAACAATTGTATTTCAGAATGCAGGAAAGTTAGATAGTATGACTGTTACACTTGTAAGTCCGAAAGAACTTCAAAAAATAAGACGAGAACATTTCAACCAGAATAAAAAAAATGTAGAAGCTACTTTTTATTTGAATGAAGGAAAAGCTGTTCTTAAGGTGCGCTCTTTTTCTTCTCGACTTTTCCAAAACGACGTAAAAAAAATAAGGAAGTTCTTTCAAGCCACCCGTGAGTTGGGTATTCGTGAAATTGCCATTGATGTGCGGGACAATCCAGGTGGGTCAAGCTCTATGGTTGAATACCTCTGCTCATTTTTAATGCCTAATGGATTGAATACACCGAGCAATATCATTTGGAAAGCGAGTGACTATTCATATCAGATTGTTTCAAATTTCAGAATGAAACATTTCCCGGAATTCACAGAGAAACGATTCAAGCGGAATGAAGACATGCATCAGTATTTCCTTCTAAGCCAAACACCAATAGAGGATTCAGACACTGCCTTTTTCAGCATTCCTCAGCGCCAGCGGCCAGAGCATGTTTACTGGGGAAAGCTCTCGGTATTTATGAACGGAAATACCGTATCTGCGGCTTGCGACTTCGCGCAGCTTGTTCAAAATAGTCATCGGGCAAATCTTATCGGAACACCTTGCAACGCCACTGCCAATGGCACCTGGGGTAACGCCACCACTGTTCAACTTTCAGAATCTGGAATTTCCTATTCGGTTCCGACCATTCGCTACAACTACAAAAACACCTTCAGTTATTCACGAACGCCCATACTTCCAAACATTCCTTTGGAACAAAGTTTAGAAGATTTGAAATCTGGAAAAGATACCGTCTTAGAATACTTCATTCAAAATTAATTAATCACGAAGTGTCATCCGCAAAGCGGTTACACTGTTCCTAACTGAACCTTGTATTTGTCGCAGAATGCTTCCCAGTCCCAAATGAAATTACGCATCACTTCATCCAAGCTCTTCAAGAAAATTGGATTCGGCGTATTCATGCTTCTGAAATACTCGTCTTGGTATTGATTCAATTCATATTTGAAGAATACTGCCTTGGACATGCTGTAAAGAATATTCTTTGATGGGAAATTCACATGAGCCATGAACTTCTTGTATTCATTCAATTTGGATTGAAATACAACTGGAGATAAATCGAAAACAGGTGCGAACTGATCTATACAATGTTGAACAATTAAATCACCTTCACCGTCGCGGAAATGCTCATTCAAGTAATTGAAGTTTCCTACAATAGCAATCATTAAGAATTTACCGTATTCATCGTCACTAATTTCCGGAGTACTAACAAACTCAGGGGTATCCCTTATAAATCCAGCTACTTCAGCAAATCCACCTTCCACTGAATCCAACAACGTATTCACAAACAGGGTTGCTGAGCGTTCTGCTGAGATTTTCTTTTTTCCAAAAAATGTAATCATATGCCTTTACTATTTTTTAACCTTTCGATTTTATCAAAAATAAACGGCATACGAAGCCTTGTGACGAAAGTGAGATTCACACATATCAACAGAGTTATTCACCATTAACGCGGAGCGGATGACACCGAAGGTGATGACAATCTGCGATTGATGACGGCGAAGCCGATGACAACTGCGTTGATGACAATCTTCGATTGATGGTTGAGTTGATGTATTTTTGCATCATGTATAAG
>JBILTF010000005.1:0-48064 GCA_044371675.1 Flavobacteriales bacterium | reverse complement strand
AACAACGATCCGGAAATTGGAACACAAATCGCGGTTGCTGAAGCAGCACGAAACATTGTGTGTTCAGGCGGTGAGCCTTCAGCAATTACCAACTGTTTGAACTTCGGCAATCCTTATAACCCTGAGGTGTACTGGCAGTTCGTTGGCGCTATCAAAGGAATGAGTGCAGCGTGCACGAAATTCCAAACTCCTGTAACAGGCGGAAATGTGAGTTTCTACAATCAAACGGCGAAAGCAGATGGATCAGCAGCGCCTGTCTTCCCTACTCCAACCATTGGCATGTTAGGCGTAATGAAAGACAAGAGCTTGCAAATGACATTGGATTTCAAATACAAAGGCGATTTAATTTTCCTTTTGGGATCAACTCAGGACGAAATTAATTCGAGCGAATACTTAGCGAATATTTTTGGAACCCTTGGTTCTCCGGCTCCTTATTTCAACATGGAAGAAGAATATCAACTTCAACAATGCATAAAAGGACTTATTAAAAATAGCTTCATTAACGCAGCACACGATGTGAGCGACGGAGGATTGTTTACTACGTTGGTTGAAATGTGCTTGCCTAACGACCTTGGATTCGATGTGGTTACTGATAGTGAGATTCGTAAAGATGCATTCTTGTTCGGAGAATCGCAGAGCCGTGTCGTTGTTTCAGTGGTGGAAGACGACGAAGATAAATTCTTAGATTACGTTACTGAAATGAATATACCTTGCTTGCTATTGGGACACGTGACCAAAGGAAGATGTACGGTTGACGAACAAAATTTTGGGCTGATTGCAGATTATAAAGAACTTTACGACAATGCAATTGGAAAAGAAATGGCGAACTAAACCATCGAACTGAAACTATGTCGTTTGTAAAATTCATTAAATCGAAATACGGAAAGAAACAAATGCTCATCATTTTGGGCTTGAATTTGTTCTTGTTCCTTGCTGTTGTTTTCTTTTTGAAATTTTACACGCGTCACGATGAAGCCATTCAGATTCCAGATTTAAAAGGAAAAACCGAAGCGGAGGCACGAGCCATTTTAGAAGACCTCGATTTGGAAATGGTTATTACCGATAGCTTATTCGTTGCGACAGCTGTCCCTGGCTCTATTCGAGACCAAAGCCCCAAGGCCCGAAGTATGGTGAAAGATGGTCGCGTCGTTTTCATTAGTATTTTCAAGCGCACACCACCCATGGTTCCGATTAATGTAAAAGAAGGCGATCACATTCAGATTGCCTCGCTGCGCCTGACGAATAAAGGAATCAAATTCCAAATTAAATACTCCCCGAACAACAGTATGATTGGTGTTGTAATTAAGGCGGAATACAATGGTCGCGAGTTGAAATACGGGGAACTTTTGGAGCATGGACAGACGGTAGTTTTGACAGTGGGAGAAGGAGCCAAGACAACAGTGCCTGTGCCGAATCTTTTCGGATTGTCTTACTTCGATGCCATTCAATTATTGAACAGTTTGAATTTATCTGGACAAGGCTTCTTCGAGCCTGTTGCATACAGCCCTTCAGACTCGTCAGCTTATCGCGTCTGCAGACAAGACCCTAAATATTCTTCCCAAGCTATACCTATGGCCGCTGGCAGATTTATAGACTTTTGGTTGAGCAAAGATCCTTGCACAATAGATACGTTAATCAATCCGTTTGAGCAGCAACAAGACCTATTTGTACCTTAATGAAAAACCTGCTCTCCATTCTTTTCGCGTGTGCTTTCTTGTCGAGTTTTTCGCAAGAAACGGAAACCGTTATTCGTTTCGACGCTCAGCTCAATGCGCGTGCTCAAAAAGAATTTATTTGGAAACAACAAGGAGAAGTGCGCGGCGGTACTGCCAGTTTAACACTTCCCTTTTTCGACGACTTTTCACGATATTCACTTCCTACCAACGACCCTGCGGTACCGGGTACTTGGCAGCGTTGGGCCGACACCTCGGCTTATATAAATTCAGGATTTCCTATTGCACCTCCAACGATTGGTGTAGCAACGTTAGACGGACTGCGTACAGACGGTTATCCATATAATTTCGCAGATGAATTTTCATACGGAACTGCAGATACTTTAACTTCATTGCCCATTGATCTCTCCGGATTAACAGCAGCAGATCAGGTTTTTCTTTCCTTCTTTTATGAAGGCGGCGGACTCGGGAATTCTCCAGATGCGGGAGACAGTTTAATTGTTGAGTTTTATTCCCCTTTCGGGGCAGGGCAATGGACACAGGTATGGACCAGTCCGGAAGTATTTCAAACAGACGCCTTCGAACAAACTTTTATTGCGGTGAACACACCGGAGTATTTGCTCGATGGATTTCAATTTAGATTTAGAAATTTTGGAACTCTCAGTGGTGCTTTCGATCATTGGCACATCGACTATGTGCAATTGGATGCTGGCGTTGATTCAAGCAACGTCATCTTCGACGAAGTGGCTATGCAATTTCCGCTGCGCACCTTATTGAATGAATACACCGCCATGCCTTTAACTCACTTCGCTGCGAATGCCGCTAATAATATGGCTTCAAGTATTGCTGTGCAGGAAAGGAATTTAGGAAATGACGAAAACATTGTAACCAATTACAGCATTAAAAAGCAAGGTGAAGCTGCACAAGTGTTTAATGCTGTTGATTTCAACACCGCCTTAAATGCGAATTCATCTTTCACAAGAACGATCGGGTTGAACGGATTCACCTACAACGTGACGCCTGACGACACGTGTTCGTATTTCGATGTGAAGACGTATATTAATCCGACAGATGCTCGTTTGCAAAACGATACAGCCACTCTTCGTCAGTATTTCTATAACTATTACGCCTACGATGATGGCACCGCAGAGCGCGGCTATTCAAACGCTGCGGCAGGTGGAATGATTGCCATGAAGTTTCGTGCGGAAGTTGCAGATTCACTTTTAGGCTTATTCGTTTATTGGTTGCCTACAGGTGTTAATGTCACCGGTGAAACGTTCTTACTCCGTGCATGGAGCGACGGAGGCACACAGCCTGGAACAGAACTCGGCGAGAATTTCAATTATCATCATCCCGCTTTTTATAATCACGGTGAAAATTATTTCTCTTACTATTCTTACGACACCCCTCTTGCTGTTAGTGGTAACTTTTACGTGGGTTGGGTTCAGAGCGGATCCGTTGGACTTCCTGTTGGAAATGATAAAAGTGGAACCATTAACTCAACAAAAGTGTTTTACAACAGCGGATTTCAGCAGCCTTGGGAACAGTCGAGCATCAATGGTGCTTTAATGATTCGTCCTGTATTTAAATCCGGAAAATCTTCGGTTTGGAATTCAGTAAGTGAGATGCAAACAACCACTCCCTCCGTTTATCCAAATCCGTTCAGCGAAAGCTTTACCGTTCAAGGATTGAATGAAAATTCAACCTATACGATTTCGGTTATTTCATCTACAGGACAATTGATTTCATCTTCGATTCAATCACATGTTACACGTGTTGAAATGGAGAACAGCAATTTGTCAAACGGCATTTATTTCATTCAAATCACAAACAATTCAACACAAGAAATCATTCGCTTAAAAGCGATGAAACAATAAGATGGAAGAAAACGAAATTCTAGACGAACAGGAAGAAGGGTTTTTCGAGCATCATCGAATTGTATCAGACAAAGGCCAAAAGCTAATGCGCCTAGACAAGTTCTTGGTAGATCGCCTGGAACGCACTTCCCGCAATCGCATTCAGAATGCTGCCGAGGACGGTTATGTAAAAGCAAATGGTGTAGCTGTTAAAAGCAGTTACAAGGTAAAGCCGAACGATGTCATAACCATTGAAATGCCTTATCCCGTGAGGGATATGGAACTCATTGCCGAGGACATACCCATTGAAATTGTCTATGAAGACGACGCTTTGGTTATACTCATGAAGCCTAAAAACATGGTTGTTCATCCAGGCTTCGGAAATTTCTCGGGCACCTTGCTTAACGCTATGCTCTTTCACTTTCAGAACTTACCCATGAATCCCGATGCCCGTCCGGGCTTAGTTCACAGACTCGACAAGAATACGACGGGACTTATGGTTATAGCGAAGACCGAAGAGGCGCTTACGCATTTGGGTAAGCAGTTTTTTGACCGAACGCTTGACCGACGATATGTGGCGCTTGTTTGGGGCGATGTGAAGGAAGACGGAACGGTGATTGGAAATACAGGACGAAGTTTAAAAGACAGAAAAGTGTTCACTGTATTTCCTGAAGGCGACCATGGCAAACATGCAGTTACGCATTACAAAGTATTGAAACGATACGGCTATGTGACTTTGGTAGAATGTAAACTGGAAACCGGAAGAACGCATCAGATTCGTGTTCACATGAAGCACATTGGACACACGCTCTTTGGCGACTTCGAATACGGCGGTGATCGCGTATTGAAAGGAACTACGTTTACGAAGTACAAACAATTCGTACAAAACTGCTTAGATTTACTACCAAGACAAGCCCTTCACGCCAGAACACTTTCTTTCACCCACCCAACAACTGGAGAATGGATGAGTTTTGAAAGTGAACTTCCGGCAGATATGCAAGCTGTGCTTGACAAATGGCAGAACTACTCTGAAAATAGTATGAAGGGATAATAGTCGTTTTACAATTCTTGAACTAAATTCGCACTTGAACTTATATGGCATAAGTCATTTTTCAAAACTATGGCTGAATCTACTAGCTCCATTTACAAGACGTTAAGCGAATTGCTTCATCTTGAAAAGTATTTTATCCGAAAGGTTATTCTTCTCTCATCGCTTGCCGGTCTTTTCTCATTGGCCATACCTGTTGGAGTTCAATTGCTGCTAACTTTCGTTACTGCGCAAGAAGTTCGTCCGGGCATGTATGCCATACTCATTCTTATCTTGTTCTTTGTTTGGTTGAACGGGCGCGTTCAGATCCGATTAATGAAGGAAGGTGAAAATGTTGAGCAGCGTTTGTTCGTGCAATTGGCTTTTACCTATCTCGGCCGTATTTTAAATCAAAATCCAAAATCGAATGACCGCTCATTCGCGAAGTACTTTATTGAAATTAGTTATTTGCAGAAGGGTTTTAGTAAATTATTCATTGACTTGCTCTTCGCCTCTCTTCAGCTCATATTCGGATTGTTACTTATCTCGTTCTATCACCCCATGTTTTTTCTTTTCGGGCTTTCATTTGTTCTCTTGTTCATTGCGCTTCTTCGCTGGAAATTCAATTTGGCCGTGATATCGAGTTACGAAGAATCACGCGCTAAATATGAAATGGTCAATTGGCTTTCGCTTGCTGAATTGTTCCGCAAAAAATTCAACCGACCAAACTCAGATTTCGCCTTTCAGGAAGCGAATAAAATTTCTGAAGATTACTTGCTATCCAAACGTTTTCACTTCAAGCTTCTCATTCAAAAACAGCATGGGTTCTTGGCCTTCAAAATAATAACCGTAGGTGGAATGCTTTTATTGGGAAGCTTGCTTGCGGTGCAGCAAAAGATTAGCATTGGCCAATTTCTTGGCGCCGAAATCGTGATTGTTTTGGTAATAGCGAGCATAGAGAAAATTTTATTTTCATTGAGTACCATTTTCGATACACTCACAAGTATGCAGAAGGCATTGTCCTTCCAAGAAAACAAGCAGTCGGAATTCACTTCCGACGAAGAAAATAAAATTCAAATTGAATCCATTGATTACATTGAAACGTCAGAGCCAATCAACGTTTTAATGGAAAGAGGAAGAATTTACAACCTCACTGGGAATCCTATTCATTGTAAAAATCTTCTACAAGGACTCGATTTAAGGTTTGAAAATACGTTTGGTTTGAAGTGCAATGGTCACGACATTAAGCACATTTCTATTTTCAGTTTCAAAAGCAAAGTAGCTTGGTGCGACCATTTGCCTGTTCTCTTGCAAGACTCTTTTTTCGCCAATGTAAAATGGAATTCCAACGCTAGCAATGAAGAAATTGTTGAAGCTGCTGATTTAGTTGGATTAAATCAATTCTACTGCAACGCACCAAAAGGTATTTATTCGAATACTCATCACCGCGATCCTATTTGGACCTTAGAAAACAGAGCCCTATTAGAATTGGCCAGAGCCATTGTTAGCAAGCCTGATTTATTGGTGCTCCGCAATCAGTACATTTTGAAAAGCCCGAAAGGACTCGAAATTATTCAATCGCAATTCAAGTCGTCCATTGTACTCATACACAACATTACCGATTTGCCAATTCCAGGAGCACAAAACATTCAAATCACTCATTGATGGAAAAGACTAATCGCAATCTTTTAGACGAAGTAGATTCTTCCATGCACTTTACATCATGGAAAAAAACTGAACCCCGCTCGAAAAATTTACGCACGGCCAAAATACTGCTGATTGCAGCTGGAATAATCACAGCAATACTATTAATTCCTTGGACGCAGAACATTACGAGTTCGGGTAGTGTGCTTTCCTTGAACCCCGATTCACGTCCACAGTCCATTGAAACTATCATTGGTGGTCGCGTAGAGAAGTGGTTTGTTCAAGAAGGAGACAGTGTTAAAAAAGGAGACACCATTTTATTTCTTTCGGAAATTAAAGTGGATTATTTCGACCCGAACTTATTAGAAAATACCGAATCCCAGTTGCAGTCTAAAAAAAGTGCATTAGAAGGATATCTTTCCAAGGTTGCGTCTCTTGATTTGCAAATCAATGCCTTGATTAGCGGCAAGGATGTTAAGAAAGATCAAGCTCGTGCAAAAATTGAACAGTCGCAATTCAAAATAAAAACAGACAGCACCGATTTATTAAATGCACAGCGCAACGCAACAATTAATGAAGAACAATTCATCCGCTACGAGCAATTGTACAAACAAGATCTTATTTCAAAAACAGAACTGGAATCGCGAAGAATGTCTTCACAAAACGCATCGACAAAAGTTCAAGAGCACAGAAATAAATTAGCCATTTCAAAGAATGAGTTGCTCAATGCAAGACGTGAGCTGCGGGCCATAGATGCTGAATACAGCGATAAAATCTCGAAAGCAGAAAGCGAAAAATACGCTTCAATGTCAGCGCTTTACACGGCTGAAGGAGAACTTACCAAACTCCAGAATCTCTTTAACAATTATGACAGAAGAAATGGATTGTATTACATTCTTGCGCCACAATCCGGGTTCATAAGTAAAACTACAAAATCGGGAATTGGAGAAACCGTTAAAGAGGGAGAAGAAATTGCGCGAATCAGTCCTTTCCAATTTTCACATGCCGTTGAAATATTCATTCAGCCCGTTGACTTACCCTTGGTTCATCCTGGAGAGCATGTGCGACTCATCTTCGATGGATTTCCAGCTTTCGTAATTAGCGGCTGGCAGAATATTTCAAAAGGTGTATACAACGGGACAATCTTAATTGTTGATCCTGCCATACATGAATCCGGAAAATTCAGAGTGCTCGTTACAGCATCAGAGGGCGAGCAATGGCCAAATGGACTTAGACAAGGCGGAGGTGTTCAGACCATTATGCTTCTGAACGACGTGCCTGTTGGATATGAGCTGTGGAGGAATTTCAATGGTTTCCCTCCTGATTTTTACTCTCCAGAAAACGCAAAAAAGAAATCCGAAGACAAGTACAAATGAAAAAAGTAGCGTGCATCTTCATGGTTTTCTTTTTTCTAAGCGCGGGCTCATACCCGCAAGAGTTAACGCTTACTGAGTATTTAAATTGGGTGTTGCAAGAGCATCCCCTTGCTGAAAAAGCACGATTAAATCCGCAAATGCGCAATGCTCAATATTTGCAAGTCAAAGGATTGTTCGACCCTGTTTTGGAAAGCAAATTCAAAAATAAGTTTCTCAAAGGCAAAGAATATTATTCAACATCGAATACTACACTCACCTACAATACGCCATACGCAATAGGACTTGTAGGACATTTCGATGTAAATTCAGGAAGCTATGTTAATCCAACCGATTACACTTCCAATGCTGGACTACTTGCCCTCGGCGTTTCTGTTCCGTTGTTGAAAGGGCTTGTCATTGACGAGCGAAGAATGGCAAAGAAACGCGCTGAAGTTTTATTGGAAGCAGGTAATCTTGAGCAGCAGTTAGCCATCAACGAACTGCTTGCGCAAAGTGTTCAATTGTATTCCGATTGGTACTATGCCGTTCAAAAAAACAACATCATAGACTCGCTAGTTTCAACCAGCGAACGAAGATTTTTCGCGGTTCGATCGAGATATCTAGGCGGTGATCGTTCCGCTATAGATACCCTTGAGGCCTATGTTCAAAATCAAAACCGACTGCTTCAATTTCAAGAATCAAAACTTGAAGTAATCAAATCGCGCATTGCATTGGTGGCCTTCTTAGAGTTTAACAATGAAAACAGAGTGGCTATTTTAAATGAAACGATTTCACCGTCATTGAATTTCAAGAGTGAATTGGCCCCTTTCAGATATGGAAGTTCGCTTCTCTCATTACTCGAAACACATCCAGAGTTGGCGCTCTATGCTAACAAAGGAGCATCGCTTCGCATTGAAGAAAAATGGAAGACCGAGAAACTTAAACCGAAACTGAATGTGGAATACCACTTTTTGAACAAAGATTTCAGCGAAGGACTTCCCTCCTATTTTTCCACCAACAACTACAAATGGGGCGCTGAGCTTTCAATGCCTTTGTTCTTGCGCGAAGCGCGCGGCGATTTAAAAGTTCAACGAATTAAAATCGAAGAAAATAATTTGAATACCGAGTGGAAAAGAAATCAGCTCGAACAGAAAACACTCGCCCTCGAAGTCGCCTATACCAATACCCTTTCGCAACAGGAGCTCGCAGAATCTAACGCTGCACTTTACGAGCGATTGCTTCAAGCGGAAAACACGAAGCTCTTCAACGGGGAAAGCTCGTTGTTCTTAGTGAACCAGCGCGAAAACTCCTTTTTCGAGAATGCCATAAAAGCTGTTGAATTGGATCGGAAAGTCCAACAAGTGAAAATAGATCAGAGCGCATTGTGGGTGCTGAACTACCTGAATTAAGCCCAACTGAACAATCACCCTTCTCAAAGGTTTTATTAATATGAAACGCAAAAAACTTATGGCATACATCCTTCTTGCCGTTGCCATTTTATTCATTCTATTTCAATCGTTCGTATACATGTCGACCAACAAAACCAAAGAACAACCCTACACCGTTCTTGAGAAGGACGGCGATATTGAAATACGCCTTTATCCTTCCGCAACATTGGCTACAGTGCAGTCGAAGGCCAAGTCATACAGCGAAATGGCGAGTCCCGGCTTTCGCACCCTGGCTGGATATATTTTTGGTGGTAACGAAAGTGAAACTCAAATTGCAATGACCTCTCCTGTTCAAATGGACATTAACGACAGCTTATCTTCTATGAGTTTCGTTATGCCCGAAGGCTATGACATGGACAATCTTCCAAAACCGAATAACAGCCAAGTTATCTTGTCACAGACTGAAGAGCAAGTGATGGCTGCCATTCGCTTCAGTGGATTCGCAGACGATGAAGCTCGACAGAAACACAAACAAGAACTTCTGAATTACTTGAATTCTAAAGGCATTCAGACCAAAGGGAATTTCAAATTTTTAGGATACAATCCACCCTACCAACTTGTTGGCAGACGCAACGAAGTGGTGATTGAAATTGTACGATAATTTCTGTTGAATGAAATACCTTCGTGATGGAAAAAATCATGAAGCAAAAAACCTCTTCCTTAACCTTTCAAAATAAATCATTCAAAGTTGTTGAATGGAGTAAATCCGACAACCCAACAGAACTGATTTTATGCTTGCATGGATTCGGAAGAAGTCCGGAAGGATTCGAGTCTTTTGCACATTCATTGAAAGACAATGAACGTCTTGTAGCTATTGGCTTTTGGTCACACAAAGACAGCGATTCATTTACCACAGAAGAATTAAAAGAAGGATTGCCAGTTCACTCGTGGGTGGAGCAATTCAATTTTTTATTGAACCATTTTCAAGTGGAAAAATGTAAGCTCATTGCTTATAGTATGGGCGGCAGACTTGGGCTCATGCTCATTCAACATACAGGAGAAAAAATATCATCTGCGCAATTCTTGGCCAGCGATGGACTTACTCGGAATAAGCTGTATGCGTTTACAGTGGGGACTTGGGTTGGAAGGAAAATTGCCAATGGATTGAAGAAAAACGCAAGTGTTGTCATTGGCCTAGCACGAATATTAAAAACATTCAAATTTCTTCCTGTGAAGTTGTTTCGTTTTGTTGAATACTACATGCACGAGCGTTCAATGCGCAAGCAAGTCTTCGACGTTTGGATGGGCTATAGGCATTGCTATCCGCAATTGAAAACCGTTGCGCAATCGATTGAGCAGAATAAAATTTCCACTGAATTTATTTTCGGGAAGTATGATGTGATTATACCATGGAAGCATGGGAGTGAACTTCGGGCGCTAACTTCACACATGACACTTGTGGAATGGAAGCAAGTGGATAAAGGGCATCGGTTAATGTGACGTTGTCAACAACTGTTAAAATCTCTACTTGCAACATAACTGTTGTTGGTTGTAATTTCGCAAACGTAATAGAAAAACGCCCCTTACTTCACCCTACGAAGTGAGATAAAAAAAAAATGCCCAAAGACAAAAGCATTAAGTCGGTCCTCATTATTGGTTCTGGACCCATCGTTATCGGACAAGCATGTGAATTTGATTACTCTGGAAGCCAAGCAGCGCGTTCTTTACGTGAAGAAGGCATTGAAGTAACCCTCATCAATAGCAACCCTGCAACCATCATGACCGATAAGGTCGTTGCAGACAACATTTACCTGCTTCCGTTAGAAACCGCAAGCATTGAAACCATTCTTCAAAAACACAAGATAGACGTCGTTCTTCCGACTATGGGTGGACAAACAGCTTTGAACCTTGCTATTCAGTGCGAAGAAAGCGGGCTGTGGGAACAATACGGTGTTCGCATGGTGGGGGTAGATACCAAGGCCATTGAGATCACCGAAAACCGCGAGGCGTTTCGCGATTTAATGATTGAAATTGGAGTGCCTATGGCTCCGCAATTGACAGCAAAGTCATTCTTGGAAGGAAAAGAAATTGCACAGCAATTCGGATTTCCCCTTTGTATTCGTCCTTCTTACACACTCGGCGGATCCGGCGCTAGTCTCGTACACAACCAATCAGACTTCGATCGTTTGCTAACGCGCGGACTTCACCTCTCTCCTATTCACGAAGTCATGATTGACAAAGCGTTAATGGGTTGGAAGGAATACGAACTCGAGTTGCTTCGCGATGCGAACGACAACGTGGTAATCATCTGCAGCATTGAAAACTTCGATCCAATTGGAGTTCATACTGGTGACAGTATAACTGTTGCTCCTGCCATGACCTTAAGCGACACAACCTTCCAAAAGATGCGCGACATGGCCATTATGATGATGCGCGCAATTGGAAACTTCGCAGGCGGCTGTAACGTACAATTCGCGGTTTCTCCCGATGCGAACGAAGACATTATTGCCATTGAAATTAATCCGCGTGTTTCGCGCTCTTCGGCTTTAGCATCGAAAGCAACGGGTTATCCGATTGCGAAAATTGCTGCGAAACTCGCTATTGGTTATCACCTCGACGAACTTCAAAATCAGATTACCAAGAGCACTTCGGCTTTATTCGAACCGACATTAGACTACGTGATTGTGAAAATCCCACGTTGGAATTTCGACAAATTCCCTGGATGCAACCGCGAGCTAGGTTTACAAATGAAGAGTGTTGGTGAGGTAATGGGAATTGGAAGAACGTTCCAGGAAGCCCTTCAAAAGGCTTGTCAATCCTTAGAAATAAACAGAAACGGATTGGGGGCCGACGGAAAAGAACTTCGCGATCAGCAAGAAATATTAGACTCACTCGAACACCCAAGTTGGAATCGTATTTTTCACATCTACGACGCAATTAAATTGGGAATACCCTTCAAAACCATTCAAGAAAAAACACGCATCGACTTGTGGTTCTTGAAACAAATTGAAGAATTACTTCAGTTGGAACGCGTGATTGAAAAACACACGCTCACTTCCATTCCGAAAGAATTGTTGTTCGAAGCGAAGCAAAAAGGATACGCCGACAGGCAGATTGCGCATCTCTTGAAATGCTTGGAAAGCGAAGTGTACACCAAGCGCGACGAAATGGGCATTCAGCGTGTTTACAAGTTAGTAGATACGTGCGCTGCAGAGTTCGAAGCGAAGACTCCGTATTACTACAGCACGTTCGAATACGAAAACGAAAGTGTTCGTTCCGAAAACAAAAAAGTAATTGTATTGGGAAGTGGACCGAACAGAATTGGTCAGGGTATTGAATTCGATTACTCGTGCGTGCACGGTGTGCTCGCTGCGAAGGAATGCGGATACGAAACTATCATGATCAACTGCAATCCCGAAACCGTATCAACCGATTTCGACACTGCAGACAAGTTGTATTTCGAACCGGTATTCTGGGAACATATCTACGACATCATTCGTCATGAAAACCCTGTGGGAGTAATCGTTCAGCTTGGCGGACAAACCGCATTGAAGCTAGCTGCAAAACTACAGCGTTACGGAATAAAAATATTGGGAACCTCTTTCGATGCCTTAGACTTGGCCGAAGACAGAGGTCGTTTTTCAAATTGTTTGAAGGACAACAACATTCCTTATCCGGATTTCGGTGTAGTTGAAAACGCAGAGCAAGCCATAGAATTATCGAAAAATTTAGGCTTCCCGTTGTTGGTTCGTCCGAGCTATGTCTTGGGTGGACAAAAAATGAAGATTGTAATTAACGAGAACGAGTTGGAGCAACATGTAGTGAACATTCTTCGCGACATGCCCGACAATCAGATTTTGTTAGACCACTTCTTGGAAGGAGCCATTGAAGCGGAAGCCGATGCCATTTGCGATGGAACAGATGTTTACATCATTGGCATTATGCAGCACATTGAGCCCGCTGGAATTCACAGTGGAGATTCATACGGTGTTCTGCCTCCTTATAACTTGGGCGACCTTGTTATGACTCAGATTGAAGAGCACACGAAGAAGATTGCTTTGGCGCTTGGAACGGTAGGTTTGATAAACATTCAGTTCGCCATTAAAGACGACGTTGTGTACATTATTGAAGCGAATCCACGTGCATCACGCACAGTGCCTTTCATTGCGAAAGCCTACGACGAACCGTATGTTAACTACGCTACGAAAGTTATGCTAGGTGAATTAAAAGTGAAGGACATTAACTTCCAACCGAAACGCAACGGCTACGCGATAAAAATCCCTGTATTCAGCTACGAGAAATTCCCTGAGGTAAACAAAGAACTCGGTCCAGAAATGAAATCAACTGGCGAAGCCATCCGATTCATCAAAGACTTGAAAGACCCGTTTTTTAGGCAGATTTTTTCGGAGCGGAATCTCTATTTGTCAAAATAGAGATCAAACGAATCATTAAACGCCGTGCCTCCAGCAGTGCGGTGTTTTGACAGCTTTTTGAATTCTACCAAAGACCACAACACGAATTCCATTAAGAAAGGAACGTCAGCTGTTGCAACGTTAGGTTGATACTTGTTTAATAAAATCACAAGCGGTTCAACGGAAAGGAGCGCTTTCACGTAGATTTCTTCGTTCGACTCATCTATTAGCTCGAAGGAGTCTGCATCGAAAAACCAGTTGATGATTTCATCGTACGGAGTTTCTTGATTTTGCTTTTTCAGTTTTTCAATCTTCGGGAAGTATTGAACGAACAAGGTTTTGGTAGCCTCTGCTATCAGGTGATTCGCCACAAACGCTGTTCCCTCTTGTTCGCCTTCGTAGACCAATTCAACCTTACCAGTTATGGAAGGAATCATGCCCATGAGGTCGCTGAAGCGAACAGATGTTTTTGTCTCTCCGTTCATTAATGCGCGACGCTCAGCAGTGCTAATTAAGTTTTCAAACGCTGTAATACTCATACGCGCACTAACACCACTCTTGTTATCGATGTATTCACTTTGTCTTGCCTCGAATGCGATTTGCTCGAGAATATCGCGAGCCAATTCCGGAACATGAACCTTGCATATACGGTCGTCCAACTTCTCGGATTCTTGCTTCGTAATTTTCTTCGCGGTTTGAATATCGGCTGAATAATGTGTTAAAATCTGAGAGCCAATACGGTCTTTCAGCGGCGTAACAATACTTCCGCGATTGGTATAGTCTTCCGGATTCGCAGTGAATACAAATTGTAAATCCAACGGAAGTCTCAATTTAAATCCACGAATCTGCACATCTCCTTCTTCCAAAATATTGAAGAGCGCCACTTGAATACGTGCCTGTAAATCGGGCAATTCGTTAATCACGAAAAGACACCTGTTCGCTCTTGGAATCATTCCGAAGTGAATCACGCGTTCATCGGCGTAACTCAATTTCAAATTGGAAGCCTTAATCGGATCTATGTCTCCAATTAAATCGGCAATGGTCACATCGGGTGTTGCTAACTTTTCGAAGAAACGATCTGATCGATGAAGCCAGGTAATCGGCGTATCATCTCCTTTCTCTTCCATGAGATCACGCGCATAGCGGCTGATCGGATGAAAAGGATCGTCGTTCATTTCACTTCCAGCTACAAAAGGAATGTACTCGTCGAGAAGGTTAATCATCAAGCGCGCAATGCGCGTCTTCCCTTGTCCGCGAAGACCGAGCAGATTAATGTTGTGCTTCGACAAGATAGCTCGTTCCAATTGCGGAATCACCGTTTGCTCGTATCCGTGCATACCCGGGAAGGTTTCCTTTCCACCTTGAATCGAAACGATTAAGTTATCTCGCAATTCGTTCTTAATGCTTTTCGAAATATATCCCGACGCTTTCAATGCGCCGAATGTTGTGATTGAAGTATTCATTAATTAATTCGTTTTTTTCTATTCGTTTCGTAATCGTGAAAAATCATTTCACCCAATCCTTTCAATCCCGTATAAAATGCTTTGCCCTTGTTCGACTTCGTGAACTCTTCCACGAACGATTGCAGATACGGATCTTGCGCAATCATGAAAGTTGTAATGGGAATGTGCATCTTACGGGCCTGTGCCGCCATGGTGTAACAGCGTTCAACAATGTGTTCGTCTAGTCCGTTGCTGTTCTTGTAGTATTGTCCGTCTGGCAAGCGAAGGCAGCTCGGCTTTCCGTCGGTGATCATGAAGATTTGTTTGTTTGTATTTCGCTTTCTTCGCAAAATGTCCATAGCCAGTTCTAAGCCGGCAACGGTGTTCGTGTGATAAGGACCTACGTTTAAGTATGGAAGGTCTTTGATTTTAATTGGCCAAGCATCATCGCCGAAGACAATCACATCGAGCGTGTCTTTCGGGTAGGAAGTCGTGATGAGCTCTGCCAATGCCATAGCCACTTTCTTCGCGGGAGTGATTCGATCTTCTCCGTAGAGGATCATGCTGTGACTAATGTCAATCATAAGCACGGTGCTCATCTGCGATTTATGATGTGTGTCTTCCACCACTAAATCTTGTTCGGTTAATTTGAAGTCGCCGACGCCGTTGTTGATTTGTGCGTTCTTCAAACTTTCAGTAACCGAAATATTTTCGAATGAATCTCCGAATTGAAAACTTCGGAATTCTCCTGTTGCTTCATCGCCTTGTCCGCTTTTCTTACTCTTGTGATTCCCTGCCCCGCTCTTCCGAATCTTCCCGAAGATCTGATCCATTGCATTCTTCCGAAGTACGCGTTCCGTCTTGGCTGTAATGGCCATCTGCCCTTGTCCATCTGGAAGAATCTCTTCCTTTAGATATCCCTTCTTCTTCAGGTCTTCCACAAAATCTTCCATGGTGTACTCATCTGTTGTGAGGGTATATTCCTTATCTATTTCGCGCAACCATTCCAGCGCCTCGTCCACATCTCCAGAGGTATGCGTAATGAGTTCACTGAACACATCGAACAGTCTCTCGAACGGAGAAAGATTGGGCTCTTCAAATGGCTTAAAAACATAACCAGACTTTTGCATGCAAAAGGAATTTAAGGAATAACATTGATTGTGAGGAAAGGTTCAAAGATAATACACCTCCGGTGATGACCACTGCGTGGATGACGCCGTGCGATGACACCTTCGGTGATGACCACTCTGTGGATGATCGCGCCGCGAAGCGTCTTCACGCAGTGTCATCCGGAACGGTCATCACACGAAGTGTGTCATCACAACTTGTTGTGTCATCCTTCGAAGAAGGTCATCACGAAGTGTTGTGTCATCACGAAGTGTTTTTCAATTACATTCGTAAATCCAAAACTTACTCATTATTAAAATGAATTTTAAATATATACTCATCGCTGCAATTGCGTTTTTGAATTGCAATGCATTTGCACAATCAATCACGCCTTCTGTCATCAACAGCACAGGAGGAACGGCAATATCAGGGAATTTAATTGTCGATTGGAATGTTGGGGAATCAATGATTACTACCCAAACGAACGGATTCATTGTTACCAATGGACAGCTGCAGCCTGTAGATCAAATTATCTCAGTTGAAGAATTGAATTCATCTTGGAATGTTTCTGTTTATCCGAATCCAGCTCGAGATGAATTTGTTATTACCGCACCAAACTCAGGAATTTATGAAGCGTCTCTTTTCGATTTAGCTGGAAAATTCATTTCGAAACAAACCTTAATGTCGACCAACCGAATGGACGTTCGGTCGTTAGCAAATGGAAGTTATTATCTGCAAGTTCGAAACACAGCATCACAAGAATTCAAGACCATTACCTTAATCAAAACCAACTAAGATGAACTTCAAATCAACCCTCCTCTTCCCCCTTCTTACCTTTTTCTTAACCATTCTTACCCTCTCGGTAAGCGCTCAAGCACCATTACAAATCCCTTATCAAGGTGTTGCACGCGATGCACAGGGAAATGCGTTGCAGAATCAGAGTATCACTCTTTTGCTTGCTATTGAAGATATCTCAGGAACTGAATTGTTTTCTGAAACGCACAGCACAACTACCAATCAGTTTGGTTTATTCAATGTGAAAATTGGAAGTGTGTCGAACATGCCATCAAACTTGTGGACCAACGGTGATCGCTTTCTTCACGTGAAGATGGATCCAGCTGGAGGTACTTCATACACCGATTTAGGGTCTACACAATTCTTGAGTGTTCCTTATGCCTTGTATGCTGAATCATCGAATACTCCAGGTCCACAAGGTCCAGCAGGTCCTCAGGGTAGTCCAGGGATAGATGCTAGAGGAATAGCTAATGTTAATATTGAAAACAATCAACTTCTTATTACTTACACGGACGGAATAATCGCGAATGCTGGGAATATGGGATTGTCAGATACGAATCTAACAAACAGAGTTCTTACGCTCGAAGAGACTATTTTCATACCCCCAACCTTAACCGAGCCAGTTGTGACAAATATATCTTATTCAGATGCGAATTTCTCTTCTGAAATAACGGATATGGGTTCATGCCAGCGTTTCCTCAACAAGGGCTTTGTCGCAAACATGTTCACAAATCTACCTACCATTTTTGCAAATCCAGAATTAGTCTTAGGAGGATCGGGGGGCAATGGAACTAGTTTTCAGATTGAAGGCAATTTCGTTAACGATGAATTAGGACTTTTTTCAACTGGAGGTAATGGCTGGTTCCAACCTGGCAAATGTTACTTTGTTCGCTCTTTTGTTCAAGATGATTATGGAAGATACTTCTATAGTGACCCCGTTTCCTTTATGACTCAAACGCCCCCCGAGCTTATTGGCCCAGGTGGAGGTTTCGTGTTTTACGATAAAGGAGAATATACAGACGGGTGGAGATACCTCGAGTACAACTATGGAGCACTATATCAAAATGGATGGGGATGTGTTTCTGATACCACAAATGCCTTTGGCAATGTCTTGGGTGATGGAGGTGCAAATCAACTCCAGATTCTCAATACCTGCAATGATCCAAACTCCGCAGCTGCCTATTGTTCTCAATTATCGATAAATGGCTTCAACGATTGGTATGTCCCAAACAGCCAGGAGATGGCATTGGTTATTATATCCTATTCACTTCCATTGAATAGGTACTATTGGGTTTCGCAAGAAGATCCCAATAACCCAATTAAATCAGGTGTAATTTCAGGAGTAAATTATGGCGGTCCGGAATATCAAGAAAAGTCAAATCAGAATTACATTTTACCTATTCGGAAATTCTAATTTCGTTATTAAAATCAATCCTTAAGATCAATTGCTGCACAATCAATCACCCCTGGTGATCTATCCGACGGATTGATTGCAACAATTCATCGCTATGCGATCAAGAAATCCCACTCCAATCACTCTTCTTACGCTTCAACCTGAACAACTCTTCTCGAATAGGAGCGCTCTTATCACTGGTCAACTGCGGATCTTCGGAAAGCCATTCATTAGCAATATTACGCGCTGCGGCCATCATTTGCTGATCTTTCACCATGTCTGCTATGCGCAATTGCAAAACACCGCTTTGCGCAGTGCCCGCCAAATCGCCTGGACCCCGCAAGCGTAAATCGACTTCAGCAATTTCAAATCCGTCAGTCGTGCGAACCATCGTCTCCATGCGCAACTTCGTATCGTCGCTGAGCTTATGTCCCGTCATGAGGACGCAATAACTCTGATCTGCTCCGCGCCCTACCCTGCCGCGTAACTGGTGCAATTGCGACAATCCAAAACGCTCGGCGCTCTCTATCACCATCACACTCGCATTCGGGACATTCACACCTACTTCAATAACCGTGGTGGCTACCATAATCTGTGTCTTCTTTTCAATGAATTGCTTCATCTCGAAATCACGATCTTCGGCCTTCATTCTTCCATGAACAATGGATATGAAATACTTCGGAGATGGAAACGCACGCGACATACTCTCGTAACCGTCGAACAAATCCTTGTAATCCATCTTCTCGCTTTCTTCAATCATCGGATAAACCAGATAGACCTGACGGCCCAAGGCAATTTCCTGACGAATGAATTCAAATAACATCAATCGATAAGCATCGGTGTGCCATTGTGTATTAACAGGCTTTCTTCCCGGAGGAAGTTCATCAATGATACTTACATCCAAATCGCCATACACCGTCATAGCCAACGTACGCGGAATAGGCGTTGCGGTCATGACTAAAATATGCGGAGGCAATGCCGCCTTTTTCCACAACGCCGCGCGTTGCGCCACTCCAAAGCGATGTTGCTCATCGATAACCACCAATCCCAAATTCGCGAATTCAACCACAGGTTCAATTAACGCGTGCGTGCCTATGATGAACTTCAATTCACCACTCTTCAAATCTTCTAGCAGCGGAACCCGACTCTTCTTCTTCACAGATCCTGTGAGCAATTCAACACGAACACCCAGCGGCTCGAGCAATTGCGATATTCCTTCATAATGCTGATTTGCTAAAATCTCTGTCGGCGCCATAAGACAAGCCTGATATCCGTTGTCTATAGCCAGCAAAACAGCCATTAACGCCACAATGGTCTTCCCACTTCCAACATCACCTTGAACCAATCGATTCATGTGAAAGCCCTTCACCACATCGGTACGAATCTCTTTCACCACACGCTTCTGCGCCCCAGTTAATTCAAACGGCAAATGCTTTTTATAAAATGAATTGAATAACTCTCCAACTTTCTCGAACACCACACCGCGCTGCTCTACCGTTCCCGCCAACTTCGTTTGCAACACTTGCAATTGAAGGAAGAACAATTCCTCAAACTTTAATCGTCTGCGCGCCTGCTCCAACTTCTCTGCATTCGCTGGCGCATGCAATTGCACCAACGCCTCCGCGCGAGAAATTAATTTGTATTGCTGAATCAATTCCTGCGGCAACACTTCCGGAATTTCATTTCGAACTTCTTCACACAACTGCAGCGTTAATTTTCCAATGACGTTGCTGTTCAAGCCTCTGTTCGACATCTTCTCTGTAGTGCTATACACAGGCTTCAAACCCACGCCAGCCGCCATGCGCGAAGATTCAATCTCTTCCACTTCCGGATGAGCAATATTGAACTTGCCTTTGAACTCGGTTGGCTTTCCATACACCAAACAAGGCTTGTTCAAAGGCAAACTGCTCTTCAGCCATCGCGCACCTTTGAACCACACCAACTCCATAGTACCCGTCTCGTCTTGAAAGATTCCGACCAAACGCTTGGCGCGCGCTTCACCCAATTCTGTTAAACGAACGATTGTTCCTTGCAACTGAACAGCAACAGCATCTGACTTCACATCACTCACTTTCTGAAACTGACTTTTGTCGACATATCGAAACGGATAATGCATGAGCAAATCTTCCCACGTGCGAATGCCCAATTCCATGCGAAATTGATCGGCCCGCGCAGGTCCAACTCCTTTTAAAAAAGAAATATCATTTTCCAGTTTCGACATTCCTCACGAAAATATAATAACTTGTGCAAGCATTCATCCTTTGTGGACATTTAACCATGAATCAACAGCAATACAACAGACTCTTTTACGTGCTTTCAGCCTTCGTGATCGTTGAAAAAATGCTGGTGTATTTCTTCTTTTCCATTCAATACACAGACAGCGATCAAACGCTCTTGTGGCAAGTGGCTACCGACCTTTCGAACGGTGTTTTTCACGGACCGTGCTTTTACGGACAAAGTTACGGTCCTAACATAGAACCCTTGTTGGCCGTGCCTTTCATGAAAATCGGATTTCCCGTTTACGCAGCGCTTCCGTTGGCAACACTGATCCTTTCCACCACACCATTTTTCCTTTTGGCGTTTTATTTCAAACAGAAATTATCCGCCCAATCTGCCCTCATTCCGCTGATTGTTTGCCTTTTGCTTCCGTTGGAATACAGTCTACTCACAGCCATTCCTCGCGGATTCGTTGGCGGAATCTTTTTTGTAAGTCTCGGGTTATTCTGTTGGAAATATTTTCGAACGAACCTCTCGTTGGTGTTCAGCGGAATTTTTATTGGATGGGGTCTGTATGGAAATTTGAACAGCGCATTGCTTCTTCCACTCATTATTCCAAGCATTCATTGGAACAAGAAATTCATTTTACTTGCCGTGCTTTTCTTCGGTGTTGGTTTTATAATCGGACTTCTTCCCTTCTGCTTCAACTTTCAATATTACCAAACGCATCCGGAATTGCTCATTCACGTGGCACCCAGCGTGAAACTCAGTTGGGCCAGTTTCCTTGAAACCATTTACCGATTCAACAATTATTTCGATCAGGTTTCACCGCTGTTTTGGCGTTTCGGATTTGTTAGCGTGCTCTTACTTCCAGCTGCAATTATTTTATTGTGGAAGAAAAACAAACGCCTAGAAGCGTGGACAATTGCCTTCGTCTTGTTGGCCATTATCGGATCGCTCTTCATGGAAAAAACAAAAGAAAGCGGTTATTCAATTTTCTTTTCGGGTGGAAGATTTTTCCTCGCGATGCCCTTCGTCTTCATCTTTCTTTCATTGTACCTCTACTCGTTTCTCTCTTCGAAAAATATATTGAAATTCAATCGCATCGCAATTGTGATTGTCTTTGTTTCATTTGGAATAAAAACGGTATTCTTCTCGCCACTTCTCGAGAATGCCATTGACAAAGAGAAAGCCTGGTATGTGCATGTGGTGCGCATTGATGAATTGAAAAAGCAATGTCACGAGATGAATGAATTCGGAAATCATCCTGCGTTGCTTGTTGCAGTCACCGGAGACACGCCTGAACAGCCTGTAACCTACGGTTGTCAGTGCCTTCAAGCCGACTTCCCTTCCACCTACATTCCACATTACGAAAGAAGAAGATGGCTCATATCGGAATACAAAAAAACTGTTTTCCCAACTATTCTTCTGCATGGAAAAGACACCACCCGTTGGGACAGAAGTAAATTTCAACACTTGCATATTTTGAAGCACGACAAAGAAAAAGGTTGGATTCTCGTTCAAAATTCTGAACCCACCGATGTCTTTCTTTTTGAAAGCGGGATATTAACACCGAATAAATAAATTCATGAAAATCGTTCTTCAACGCGTGTCGAGTGCCTCTGTAAAAGTAGATTCCAAGATAGTTGGAAGAATAGAACACGGGCTCTTGCTGCTCATTGGATTTTCTTCCACAGACACCGAAGAAAGTATTCTTCCAACGATAGAAAAAATTGTAAAGCTTCGCATTTTTTCAGACGAAGAAGGTAAGATGAACAAGAGTGTTTTAGATGTAAATGGAAGTTCATTGCTCGTGAGTCAATTCACGCTGTACGCCGACACGAAGAAAGGCAACAGACCGAGTTTCATTGAAGCCGCCAGACCTGAACAAGCGATTCCGCTTTATGAATTTTTCATTGCTGAAATGCGCAAGCGCATAACGAATGTGGAAACAGGAATTTTCGGCGCCGATATGAAAGTTGAATTGGTCAACGACGGACCAGTAACGATTGTCTTCGACTAGTTTAAATGCTGAACAGATTCGCCCTTCTTCATCTTGTTGTATTGAAGGGCTAGCAGAATCATGACATCTGAAAAAGTTTTCATAGCGTCTTTTGTTTCTTCAGAGATCTCTTGCTTACGAAGACGAAGAACCATTAATCCGTATAACGCCGTTAAATAGGCTTCCACTTCACTCAATGCTTTTCCGTTTGCTCTTTCACGATAAGCATCTAGATTTTCTCTTGCGCGTTCGTTTGCAGCGATGTATTCATCGTCTCGAAGAAGGGTATTCAAAGTCGTGTGAAGCAAATTCAATTCAGAAATAACCTCTTGCACTTCTTCCACATTGCCCTTCTCTTCAGCACTGCTGCGCTTCATGCTTTTCGCTAATCCTTCGAACCACGTTTTCTCTTCCTGAATTTTTTCTTCGGTTGGAAGGAACGAACGCAAGAAACTGTCGAGCGATTCAACATCCATGTTTACCGCACGAAGCAAATCTTGCATCTGCCACATGTAAATAATATACTCGGCTATGTTCTCGGCGTATTTACGTTCGGCTATGGTCATTAGTTCCCTTGCTTTTCAGTTTCGTACTCGGCATTTAATCCCTTCACTATCTCAGTTGTCAAATCGTAAATCGGATTTGCAAATAATATAAGTGGTGCTGTGCTTTGGTAAGAGAAGATGTAATCCCAACCGTTTGCTTTCGCATAATTCGCGGTATACACTTCCAACTTCTTTCTTAAATTTTCTTGAAGGGCAGATTCATTTTGCATGAGCAGCTGCTCTTCTTGTTGTTGAATTTGTGCCAATTCATTTTCCAATTGACTCATTCTGTTTTGCACGGTTGCTTGCTCATCGGCTGGAAGGTTTCCCTTTTGCGCGTAGGCTACCAATTCATTCACTTCTTTTTGACGCTTGGCTGCTTCTGCTTTCACCTTTGCCTCTGCCGCTGTTGCGCTTTGCTCTAGCTCTGCAGACTTTTCAGTAATGAATAAATACTGTGCGTTCAATGAATCTAAATTCACGTAAGCAATCTTCATTTGTCCAGGGCTAATGGTGTCTACTACCTTTGACTTCTCTGCCAACTCCATAGCGGTGTTCAACTTATTCCACATAACCATTAAGGCTACAAACGTTCCAGCAAAAAGAACGACTAAAATTAAATTATAAGCGAATGGCTTCTTCACGGGTTTGTTTTCTGAAAGTTGATGCTCCATGCTTTATGTAAATTTTGAAATTGATTTTCAATTTCGGTTAGAAATTCGTCGTTTAATAATAATCTTACCGCCTCAATGGTTTTAACAGCCTCTTGATCAATCTTAATGGCTTGCTTGTATGACGCTGCTTCAAACTCAACAATCCACTTGCCGTTCCATGAATGAACAACAATGCGCATGCGTGAATGTGGAATGGTTTCAATGGCTCTCATAGTCTTGCGAATTTAATTGTTTTCTTCAAGTTTTTTCGCCAAGTTTTTCAATCGAAGCATAATGAAGAACGCCATGAGAGTGAAGCACATGGCCACGTATCCAACAATATGATAATTTTCTAAAGGGGCGTTGACGTTGGCTTGGGTAATAATGCTTCCCGCTAATGCCGCGCTAATTCCAGATGCCGTGCTTTGCGCAGCAGAATTCAAACTCATGAAACCGGCTCTGTGCTTAGGATTCACGACGCCGCTAACAATGGTGTTCGCCGGAATCATTCTTCCCGTTACCATAACAAAGAAAAATCCAGCAATGGTTAAGACAATCCACAAATCGGTTTCAGGCAAATTCGTGTTTATGTATATGGGGATAAGCGAAAGCAAAGCGAAGAATCCGAACACTTTAAATCTTCCCATTTTATCTACTGCTCTTCCAATTAAAATACTACTGATCACCGTGCAGAATCCGCCAACCAAATAGATGTACTTCACTTCGTGTTGTTCCAATTTCACATTGGAAATCATGTAGGGAGTTAAGAAGGAAATAATGGTGAACTGTCCGAGTACAAGCAACACTGTAAATAGCAGGGCGTTTCGCTGCGCCACATTCGAAAACGAAGCCTTAAAGGTTTCCATGGGTTCGAACTTGTGCGTTCTTCGATCCAAGTGATCGCGCAGTGGCGGGAGCATTTTCCAAGCCAGAAACCAAAACGGAAGACTGAGTGCACTCACCATGTAAAAAGGCACATGCCAATTTCCATCAAAAAAATCGACCATGGTTAGCGCCATGGGAACACCTAAAATAGAGGCCAACGAAAAAGCAAGCGTAATGGCCGCCATGGCCTTTCCCCTTCGTTCCATGGGTATAACATCTGCTACAATAGACATTACCAATCCGCCTAACAAGCCACCTGTAATTCCTGTTAGAATGCGCGTTCCCACAAACAAGTAATAATTCAATTCGTTGTTATCGGTGGTTGGAACCAGCGCGCTGCTTAGGGTTCCGAGCATGAATCCCAAGTATGCAAGGAGCAAAGCTTTTTTTCGTGGAAGGTTATCGAGGTAGAAAACTCCTAGAAAGGCCGTTAATCCTGCCGCCAATCCGTAGGAGCTCACGAGCCAACCGAAACCTGTTGGACCCACACCCAAGTCGCGCTTCAAGATGTCGCCCATGGGCATCATAATCATGAAGTCTACGATGTTGGTGAACTGAATGGATGCTAAGGCAACTAAGATCCAGCGTTCTTTACTTATTGAATTCGCCATTGTGTTGGGAATTCCATTCCCGCTGTTTTGTATCGAGTACGCCTTGCCATTCTTGTTTGAATGGGAAACGTTGAGGCTCACTTCCAGGGTGAACTTTCGTGAAGAATAATTTCAATAATGCATTGCGAAGTCTTCCTGGGTGACGCAATGCTATGCGCATTTCCACAGGAACAGCGCCAAATGTTGATTTGATTTCTCCGGCTGTCCTTCCAAATGCAATCTCTTCGCATTGCGCTTCAATGGCCATTTTCACGAAGGAAAGCAACATGTTTGAGTACAATCCGTAAGTTGAATTCGCTTCGTAGTCTATTCCAACTAAAAACGCTTCCAATTCTTTGTGGTTGATTAAAGCAATCTGATATCCGATGATTTCGTTCGAAACATAAAAGGCTTCTATAACCATTTTATCTTGAAGCGAATTCTTCAATTCAACCAAGAACTCGGTAGTTAGTGGCTCCATAGCGAACTCGGCACGATCGTAAACATTTCTGTAAAGCGCTTGCACCACAGTTGCGTTGGCT
Source organism: Flavobacteriales bacterium (assembly GCA_044371675.1). Taxonomy (GTDB): domain Bacteria; phylum Bacteroidota; class Bacteroidia; order Flavobacteriales_D; family Sanyastnellaceae; genus CAIZGX01. The sequence goes on along the minus strand of JBILTF010000005.1, from coordinate 22,538 downwards.
TCTAAATCTTCTGCATTCCAAACGCGTGTTTCCACGCCTTCGAATTTCTTCAATGCGGCTTTCGCCTTGGTTCTGAACTTCGTGCTCAAAGCATTTAGATAATCGTCGAATGTTTTCCAATTACTATCAAAAGGCATCTTCAACAAATGATCCACCGCAAACGTGTGAAATCCGCATTCCTTCAATTCGCTTATCGCATTGTAATCTTTCGGATAAAAGTCTTTCACAACAACCGCTTGCGTATCTCTGTTGCTCTTCCGCAAAAAATGAATAACCTCCGTAAGGGCATAGCACAAAGCCGTTGTGGCTTCTTCCACCTGAATTTCCTTCTGAAAAATGTATCCGTGCGGACCCGTGCAAAACGGACTTCCGCATACCACTATAGGATATTGTCTCGACTGTCTTCCAAAGACACGCGCCACAAATCCGGCGCCGCCATCTACATCCACGTGCGACTTCAATTCACCAGAAACGAAATAGGTGTATTGTAAAACCGCAATGCCGATGGGCGCTTCATTCTTGAAAAACAAAATATAAAAGAGGTTTCCTTCCCAACATTTCGCAAGTGCCGATAAATATTCTGAAGAGAGAAATACGTTCTGTTCGTGATTCAGAGAATCCCACGTTTCTGAGGGGACATCGATAAACTTATCGGTTACGGTATAACTGAGCTCAGAAGAGCCAAGTGACCACCGCACTTTCTTTCGTTCACCAAACACACAGCAGTTTACCATAATTCTCAAAAGATTCGCAAATGTAAAGACACTTCAAGGTTAACTTTGTTTAATTCTCAACAATGTTAAGCACCAAAAAGATACTTTTCTTCGACAGCGACTGCCTGTTTTGCAACCGTTGGGTGCAGCGAATTCATAGACATTCCAGACATTCCGATTTATTTTTTTCTGGGTTGAAGGGAAAAGAGGCCGAGAGTCTTCTCTCTGTGCAAGAGCGAGAGTCGCTATCTGGGATTATTTTAATTGTAAATGGAAGGAAATTCCACAAAGGACTCGCCCTTCGACAATTGTTTTACGAAGTGACAGCCCCCCTCTCAATCTTGTTAATACTGACATTCGTCTGTCCGCTGTTTTTATTGAATGGAATTTATAATTTCATTGCGAAAAACAGACACCACCTAAACGGAAAATCCTCTTGCGAATTTGAACCTAAATTGCAATCGAAAATTCTTCCATAATCATGATTGAAAACATTCCCTTTTCTCTAATTGTTGTCACCTGCATACTCACATTGCTCGCTGGAATTATGATGACTTATGCGTTTGTTCGCGGGCATTTCCGCGCGCAGCAGAGAGCGCACATGTTTGCCTTGGCTTTGTTGGGATGGACAATCTTTCAGTCAACACTTGCGCTGAATCGGTGGTACATGGATAAAAATACGGGGACGGGTCATTTGCTTTTCCCGATTGTATTTTCTTCAATTCTTATTTTGTTATTGGCCTTTACGCCGCGTGGAGCAAGGTTTCTGAGAGCGCTTCGTCCGTCTTGGTTGTACAGTCTTCAATATCTAAGAATTCCTGTGGCTTCCATGTTTTACATTCTTGCTACATGGAAACAGACGCCTTGGGAAATGACTTTTTACGGAATGAATTTCGATGTGGTATTTGGGGTGATTGCTTTGATTTGCATGCCTATTTTCCCTAAGAAAAAAAGCAAGTATAAACTTGCTTTTAGTGTTTTCAATATTGTTGGAATTGCCTCTATTGTTTGGCAATATATTTTGGTGTTAGGAAGCGTACCAAGCGATTCGCAATGGCTTGGACTAACTCAACCGAATTACGCGGCAACTCACTTTCCTTACGGATGGTTTGTCACGGTTATCTTCCCGCTGATATTGGCTTCCAATGTTGCGTTATTAGTTCAGAACCTCACGCACCACGAGAAACCCGTTATGTAATTACGCTTTCGTCTCTTCCTTCAACACCAACTTCTTCTCTTCCTTGTAAACCATAAATCCTGCGAAGGCAAGCAATGCGAAAAGCAATGCAGATCCTGCGTAAGAGATAGTAGTTCCTTTCTCCCAAACTTTCGGTTCGAAAGACCATTCAACGGTGTGCGTTCCGGCAGGAACCATTGCTCCGCGCAGGACATAGTTCACACGTGCTGCATCTACCTCGTTTCCATCTATTCTGCAAATCCAACCTTCAGGATAGTAAATTTCACTGAACACCACAGGCTGCGGCTCGGCAGAAGTGTTGTTCACTTCGTAGCGCAACACTTTGGTTTCGTAGGCCAACATGCGAACTGAAGCGGTGCTATCCACGGCAGTTTGTGGCGCATGAAATTGTGTCGCGAAAGCCGATTGGGTTGTGGCTTCCATCTTCGGGTTTATTTCTCCCAAGGCAACAATTTCTTCGTCGCTGTTGTTGGTTGTTCTCACCTTCGAAACGAACCAGGCGTTGCCCATTGCGAATTTGTTTGGGAAGGCCGGTTGCTCTGGGTTGCCTATGTAATACTTGGTGTTCAGCATATTCAATACTGTAAGCGTTCCACCCAACGAATCGAACGTACCTGCTTGTAAATAAGCGATTGCACTATCTAATTCCTCTGCTAAATGGAAATCGATAACCTCTTGCATGCGTTTCAACTTCGCACCGTGGTATCCACCAATACTCATATGGAAGAAGGAAGTCTCGGCATCGTTAAACGGATTGCCTAAACGAGCTACACGGAAATCTGAATTCAATTGAAGCGCTCCGAAATTGGCAACTTCCTTCAAAGCACCTTTTGTCTTCACGTGATCATAAATTCCTGAATTCGTTAACGCTTGTTCCAAGGCATTCGACTTATTGTCGAAATCTGCTACGTTGGGTTTTTCCAAATCTAAAATCGAGAAGTCTGCAGCGCTTGGCTTAACAGGAATTTCTTTTTCTTCCAGCGTGACAAACTTCTTGTACGCTCCTTTTTCCTTTTCCAAATTCAAATAGCGTCTTGAAACGCTGAATCCATCGAAGAGCACGATTACTCCAAAAATCGGAAGGATCGCCATTTTCAATTTGTCGTTTTTCACGTATACCAGCGCGAGCACTGCTCCTGAAATAAGAATTACCAGGAACAACGAACGCTTAGCATCGGCTTTGAAAATTTCAACGCGCACGTCTTGCAATGCGCTGGTGTAATCGTCAATCATTGCCACTTGTTCTTTAGGAGCGCTCTTAGCCATTTGGTCGAATTGCTCTTGCTCTTGCGGGGCAATTAAAGATCCTGTTGAACTTGGACTTAAATAGAGGAACATAATCACTAATGCAAAAACAGCAACTGCAACGGTTAGAACTTTTTTTCCTTTCGCTCCCCATGCTATTTCACCTTCCACCAATCTCTTCAAGAACATCATTCCCATTGCGGCTGCCATGACTTGAATTAAAACCAAGATCATTTTCGAATCGCGGAACTTGTTGTACATCGGAATTTTTTCAATGAACATCGAATTCAATCCGGTCATTTCTTTCAAGCATAATCCGAGTGCCAATAAGGTAACCACAAGGAACGGCCACTTGATTCCGTCTTTCAATCCAACAAAAGCAAGAATGAACAACGTCATAATCGCAGCACCGAAATAGAACGCTCCACCGGTGAAGCGCTGAGCACCCCAATAGCTGTTCGTACCTTTTAGATCGTCTTTGAATTTATTTACGTTCTTGTTTCCCTTTGCAGCATTCGGAATAGCGTCTTTATTGTTCTCCGCTATCGCAGCAGAAGCACCACCCTTGGCGTTCGGGATAAGTAACGACCATTGCTCGCCTGAAGCAAAGTTGTAATCGAGAATGTAAGAACCACTCAGACCTTCTTGTTCAATGTTGGAACTCTCTTTCGGTTTAAGTGTTAAGTCTGAACTACCACGCGTGGTGTATTTGCTGTACTCGTATGTAGTCATTAAGTTGCTTGCGCTCGGAAGCACAGCAACAACGCTAGCAACAGCCAAAACAGCCAAAGACATGCTCAATGCTTTAAATTGTTTCGCAAGAATTAAACGAACCGATTCTCCAATGGCAACAGCGATAAGCAAGAACGCCAAATAGTAAGTCATTTGAAGGTGATTCGCAGCTATGTTCAATCCCAAGAACAACATAAAAATAGCACCACCTAAATACGCTCTACCTCTAAACGCTAGGATAAATCCACCGAGCGCCGGTGCCAAGAATGCAATGGCCGTTACCTTCCCTGTGTGTCCTGCGCCGAGGTATAAAATGTTAATGGTTGCCAAACCGAAAGCGACCGCGCCAACCAAACTATACCAAGGGCCCAAGCGAAGGCATAATCCGAGAATGTAGTATCCTAAGAAGCACAAGAACAACGTTCCAATTGCACCGGGTAAACCAAGACGAAGCGTTAATAAAATTGGACGTAGTAAATTGGCATCGTGCTTAGTCGAAACCTGGTAAGCGGGCATTCCGCCAAACATTGAGTTTGACCAAAGCGCCTCCTCCTTGTGCAGCTCACGATAGTTAGAAAGCTCTTGCGACATGCCTCTCCACTGCACAATATCATTCTGATCTAAATCGTAGCCTTGCCAAAGAGGCGAAAAATAAACACTCGACAAAATCACGAGAGAAAGGATTGCCACTGCATGCGGCCAAGACAATTTCAAAAAATTATTCATGTTATTCTTGATCTTTTATTTCAACAAAATCTACATATTCACTGTCGGGAGTTTTATTTCCCGACTTTGGATTATTTCTCGTCGTCTGAGAAGCACTCTCGCTTCTTTGATTCTTCTTTACTTCTTCGTTCACCTTTCGCACTGCATAATTCGCAGTGAATTTCACTAAGAATTGAATAATTCCGGATATAATAAAAATCCAAAGAATGGTTTTCAAAACTCCTCCTATACTCGCAAACATCATTTCGTTGTCAGTTCTTTAAATATTTGTTCCAATTTTTGGTCAGACGCCATTAACTCTTTCACTGGCGCATTCGCCACTAAATTTCCTTTGCTTATGATAACCACACGAGAACACATGGCCTCTACTTCTTGCATAATGTGCGTAGAAAGCAGAACCGTTTTCTCCTTCCCCATTTGAATAATAATCTCGCGAATGTCTGCGATCTGATTCGGATCTAAACCACTGGTAGGCTCATCAAGAATTAGTACTTCAGGATCATGAATAATGGCCTGAGCTAATCCAACGCGCTGACGGTAACCTTTCGACAATTGTTGAATAGGCTTATGCGCTTCCGGTGTTAAGCCTACCAAAGCGATAACTTCTTCCACTCTGTTTTTTACATTCTTAACTCCGTGAAGGCTTCCGGCAAAAGTCAAATATTCGCGGACATACATGTCTACGTACAACGGATTGTGCTCTGGTAAATAACCAACACGTCGCTTTACTTCTAACGGCGTCTCATTCACATCGAATCCACAAACGGAGACTTTTCCTGAGTTGCAAGGAATGTAACCTGTGATAATTTTCATCATGGTGCTCTTTCCCGCGCCATTCGGACCTAGGAAGCCAATAACTTCTCCTTTCTTCGCTTCAAAAGAAACGCCATTCAAGGCGGTTTGTGCGCCGAACATTTTCACTACCTGACTTACTGAAATTGACATGGGATTTTCAATCTAAAGTTTCTAAAATTCGAATGTAAAGATAGCAGAAATCACGTGTCAGTATAGCGGCTGAGGATAGTCAATTCCGAGGCACCTTTTTAATTCGTATATTCGAAGCTCTAATGACGAGCTGGCATGAATGGAAACAATACCGAACCAAAAAAAACTGAATTTTTACGTGAGAAAATAATTTTTCTTTCAGAGAACAATTCAAAACAAATCTCCCTAGATAATCTGCATAAGCTTATGAATGGTTCGAAGGAGCAGATGATTCGTATGACCACGGTTTTTCAAGATCAAATTGAAAAACACTTTAACGAAATCAAATTTGTGCTTATTGAAAATAACCTTGACCAAATTTCAAACATTCCTCACAAACTGATATCGTCTTTCAAACTCTTCGGACTGAAAAAAACAGGAGTTCTTTTGGAGCGTATTGAGCAAATAGCTAAAACGATAGAAAGTCATGACCTGAATTCTGAACTTCAGCTCATTTTGAACATGCAACCTCGCCTAACTTACCTCGTTCAAAAAGAATTAAATCAACTCATACTCTCGCATTCAAATTCATGAACATTGCCATTTTAGCGTCCGGCGCTGGAAGCAACGCCGCAAACATTATTCAGCATTTTAAAAACACTTCGGTAAAAGTCAAGCTTATTGCCTGCAACAATTCCGAAGCCGGTGTTTTTCAAATCGCGAAAGACAATCAAATAGATTCGCTTCAATTAACGAAAGAGAATTTTAAAACTTCTGATCAGTTCGTGCTTGAACTACAACAAAGAGAAATCGATCTTGTTATTCTTGCGGGTTTTTTATGGCTAGTCCCAACAAACTTAGTAAAAGCCTTCGAAGAAAGAATCATTAACATACACCCTGCCCTGCTGCCCAAATTCGGAGGAAAAGGAATGTATGGGCATTTCGTGCATGAGGCTGTGCATGAAGCGCAAGAGCAAGAAAGCGGTATTACAATTCATTTAGTGAATGAAGAATTCGACAAGGGGAAGATTCTCTTCCAGGCCAAGGCCAACGTTGAAAATTGTTCAGCTAGCGAAATTGAACAAAAAGTTCGTGCGCTAGAGATTGAACATTTCCCAAAAGCTATTGAAAACTTTATTTCGAAAATGTAATTTGTTACAGGCTTCTGAGGCGTAATTTCGACTCATAATTTTTCAAATTGCTCTCTACTTCAACATGAAAAAAATCTATCACCTCGCAAATTGCGGAACCTGCCAGAATATCATCAAAGAGCTAAGTCCCCTTCCAAAAGGAACCGAACTTCAAGATATAAAAACCTCTTCAATTACTGAAGAGCAATTGAACGAAATGCACGCCCTTGCCGGCACTTACGAAGCCTTGTTCAGCCGTCGTGCATTGAAGTTCCGTGAATTAGGTTTGAATGAAAAAACGCTTTCTGAAAAAGAATACAAGAAATATATTTTGAAGGAATATACGTTTCTCAAGCGTCCTGTTTTGCTCTTCAACGACCAAATTTTCATTGGCAACGCACCCAAAACTGTTTCTGCTGCTAAGGCATTTCTCCAAAAGAAATAACTCTGCCCTGTGGCACAAAACAAGAACCTCGGTGCTCACCTTGCTTTATTCGCAGTAGCGCTTATTTACAGCGCGAACTACCTTATAGCCAAATGGGTCATGCCAAATCCTATTGGCCCGAATGCCTTCATTGTTTTGCGTGTCTCCGGGGCATTAGCGCTCTTCTTCCTAGTTTCATTTAAGTTCCTGGAACTTCCGAAACTTCGAGACATACCTCTTTTTCTATTTTGCGGATTAACCGGCGTTGCTACTAACCAATTGTTCTTCTTCAATGGCCTAGCACTTACAACGCCTGTGAACGCTTCCATTATTATGTGCACCAATCCCATCTTAGTGGCCATACTTTATTTTGTTGGAAAAAGGAAGTGGCCATCGTTTATGACCACTGCGGGGATACTTCTGGGTTCCATTGGAGCCCTTGGTATTATTCTCCTGCGCGAGCCTTTCGAAGCCAGTTCCGATTACCTGAAAGGAGACTTGTATATTCTCATTAACTCACTTTCCTACGGGCTTTATCTCACGACTGCCCCTAGGTTAATGAAAAAATACAAACCCATTACTGCAATTACATGGGTCTTCGCCGCTGGATTAATTTTCATACTTCCCATTGGATTTTCAGACGCAAGTGCAATTGCGTGGGGAACGCTAACTCCATTGCATTGGCTCAGTCTAGCGTTTATTGTTATTGCAGTAACCTTTCTAGCCTATCTCTTGAATATTTATGCGCTAAGCAAGGTTTCTCCAACCGTGACAAGCGCCTACATTTACCTGCAACCTTTGTTGGCCGGAGTGTTTGCGTTTTTATTTGCTGGAATTGGAAACCAAGATCACACAGGAAGCATCACCTTAGAAAAGATTTTGTTCGCCCTTCTAATTTTTGCAGGGGTGTATTTAGTAGGAAAAAGAAACGATTAGAAAGACATCTCAATTCCTATAGAAGGAAGCATCGGCAATTGATTCACACGTTTCGATGTTACACGGTCAATGTAAAAAACATTCGCTCGATTGTAAGCATTGGTTAAGCCGAAGTTCATTTCCAAGGTAGATTTATCCCATTTAAATGTCTTGCGAATGTTCGCGTCTAAACGGTGGTACCAAGGCAATCTTCCTTCATTCAAAGGCGCGTATTGAATTCCCAAAGTGCTCGAGTTAGTGTAGATGTAATCGGTTGAAATTCCGCCGCTCAAGGTTGGGGGTTCGTAACCACCTTGCGTTTGCGTAAATGGAAGACCACTACCCAAATTCCAACGAGCACTCATCTCCCATGAATCATTCTTTCCCCAAGAATGCGAAGCAACTACGTTCACGTTGTGTCTGCGATCGAATACAGGGTCGTACCAGCGCAAGCCGTCCCAACGATCTACATTCATAATAGAATAAACCACATTCACATTCGAGTGTTTCGTCGCGTATTTCAAAACAACGTCAATACCCTTCGCAAATCCACTTTCCAAAATAAAATCTTTGCGAAGTAACTCTGGTTTGTCCTGATTATCTGCGTCGTCTGGGAAAATCTTATTTCGGTTCGTGTTAGTTACCTGCTTGAAATTTCTTAAATATCCTTCCACATTTAAATTCAACTCCTCTGTAATATCGAATTCAAATCCTGTAACCAAATGGGATGCTTTCTGCAGCGAATTTGCAACTTCTTTCACCGATCCATCTGGTCGAGTTATTGTATTTTGAATTTCATCTGGACTCGCTAAGAAACCATAAAACAGATTCACAATATCTCTGTCGCTATTTGTTGCCATTAGATTCTGAGAATACAATCCAGCAGCAGTCTTCAAACGCAACCGCTCGTTTACTTTGTATTTCATGCCAATTCGTGGCTCAGGTGAAACAGCAGACAGCGCACTGTAATACTGCATGCGGAATCCCGGTTCGATAATTAATTTCTTCCTGTTGTATTTATAAGAAATAAAACCATTCAGTTCGGTTGTGTTTTGCTCAATATCTATGCGCACGCCAAGCGGATTAAACGTATTGTAGTTGGTTGAGAATCCAACCACTTCAACACCGTACTTAATTGCATCCTTACCAAGGCTATAATTAAAGTCCAAACCAAAATTAAACGATGTAATTCCGCTTTTACGATCGGCAACAGACTCTTCTTGAAGAAGAATATTGTATTTGCTCCAAGCGAAATTTCCGTTAATCAGAACCGGCGAGCTAGTAGGCACAACCACAAAGTTTCCTCCTGCACCGACGTTCTTCCAATTCAAATTAGAGAGTGCCTGGTACTTCGTTACCTTATCGTCGAAAGAAAATCCGAATAGATTAAACTTGCTTCCGTTCGAACCACCGAAAGATAATTTTCCATATAAATCGGTGTAGCTAAATGGCAATCCGTTTCCATCGTTCACGAACGGATAAACCTGTGGTGAGGTCTTGTCCAGGTAGCTGTTCTTCGCGCTGAGTATGTAAGAGATACCACTTCCGCTTTTAGTCAACTTTTTCAACGGACCTTCCAATTGTACTTTTCCTCCAAACGGACTAAATCCAATCTTACCATCGTGACCTTTCTTATTTCCGTCGCGAGTTGTGATATCGATTACTGAAGAAATTCTACCGCCGAACTGAGCGCCGAATCCTCCTGTATATACATCTGCATTCGAAATGATGTCTGTATCGAAAACAGAAAACAGTCCAATACTATGAAAGGGATTGTAGACAATCATTCCATCGAGCACAACTTTATTCTGAACTGGACTTCCTCCGCGAACAAAGACTTGTCCGCCCTGGTCTCCGGTAGAAATGAATCCTGGCAGTGTCGTTAGTACTTGAACAATATCGGTCTGTCCACCAAATGACGGAACTCTCTTAAAATCTTTCGGACGCAATGTTTCTGATGAAATATTTACGTTGTTGATTTGCTCTGAACGTTGATCGTTGATCTCTAAAATACCCATTACGTTAGATCCCGACTCGAGTAAAATATTCGTCGAAACCAACTGGCCTTGTTTCACTGTAATGGTGTCTCTATATTCAATGAAGTTGATCACCTTAACAAAAAGGTAATACGTCCCCGGTTGTAATTTGGTCAAGCTGAAATATCCGTTCTCATCGGTATTGGTACCAACAGTGGTTCCCTCTAATGCAACCAAGGCCATGAGAATAGGCTCGCCCTTTTCTTTGCTTTTCACAAAACCACGAATGGTACAATCCTGAGCTTGAGACATAAGTCCGCTAAGCAAGGCCACTACAAAAAAGATATTCTTCAACTTCATGATTTTCAATTCGAATAGCCGCGAAGATAAGATACTTCAACGCTACAATTAACAAGGATTACGCATAAATTTCATTAGAAACAACAATCGAATTCTCGATTGAATTTGGCTTGAATACAATCTGTTCTTACCTTAGGCATTGTATTTGGCTATGTCCAAAAAATTACCCCTATGAAAAAACTATTGCTCTTCATCTTTTTATTAGGCTCTCTGAAAAGCTTCGCTCAAAATGAATACCCTGATTTGTTGGCTATGTTCGTTGATGAGAAATACGAAAAGTGCCTTTACAAGGCAGAGAAATACACGTTAAATGAAAAGACAAAAAAGGACCCTCTTCCATACTTATTCATGAGCCGTTGTTACTTCGAAATGTCGAAGCGAGACACTTTCAAAGAGAAGTTTCCAACCGCTGGTAAAGACTGTTATAAATACGCGTCGAAATACGCGTCAAAAGACAAAGACAAAAGATTCTACGCCGAGCACGAAGACTATTTCACTGAACTGCGCAACGCTGCGGTGAGTGAAGCCGAAGTAATGATTGACGCAAAGAAATTCACGAAAAGTAAAACGCTTTACGATAACCTTATTGATTGGGACGCTAACGACGCTGGTGCTTGGATTATGCTAGGTGTTTCGTTCCAAGGCGCGAAGCAAAAGAAAGAGGCTGAAAACGCTTTTAAGGCTGCTATGAAACTTGTTACCGACAAAACTTGTTCCGTAGAAATTAAAGGACAAAAAGATTTGCTGAGAAATGCAATCATCTATTACTCCGAAAAACTCTACACCGAAGGAAATTCCGCTGAAGCCAAAGTATGGTTGAATTTAGGAAAAGAATGGTTCATGGAGGACAAAGAATACCAAGTGACTTACTCGCAATACGCGAATTAATACTTTTTATAGAATTGAAAAGCCATCTTCGGATGGCTTTTATTTTTTTAGGAAACTGCGCAGACGATAAAAGATTCCCTTTCCTTTTTCTATTGAAAAATAAGGCGTGAGCTCACCTCCGAAACCACGGAAAAAGCGCTCTACCTCTGCAATCATTGACCCTTCAAAATCAAAAATTTCAACACCTTTTTCCTGTGCAACTCCAATACAATGAGCCAATCCACATGCAGACAATGCGTTGTTCTCTTTCGCATTTGTAGCCGCTAGATAGTAGGCCACGCCATTCATGAATAAGCACAGTGCTTTGTATTTACCTTCATCACCAACAACGATATACATATTCTCACTTGCAACAGTGCTCACTTTTTTAAACAACTCAGCATGCTTCACCCCTTTCGACGAAAGCGTAACGCTGAAATCATCGAACTCCTCTATGGTGAAAGGTCTAACTTCAAAATTAAAAGAATCCTTCTTCTTTAAAATGTTTTTCAATTTCGAATCAACACCGTCTCTCCAATCCGAATTTAAATTCAGTCGATAAGTGTACTTCTGTTTAGGTTGAATTCCCTTCCATATTGCCGCTTGAAAATCCTTAAACTCATGCGGGAAATCTAATTTCCAAAAATCCCAAACGCCCGAATTTAAATAAGACACGACTGCCGCTAAAACTTCTTTTTCCTTCGAAATTCTAGTAGAGCTTTTTTCGTAATATGCCAACCAAGTCCAGCCTGTGTTGGGCATTAAGGGTGGCGTTATCAGCGACCGAAAAAACTTCCGTTGCGTATCCCAAACCAAACAAGCCGAAACAAGCTGGCCTCCATCTTCAGAAACAACTAGCACACCTAAGCGTTCGTCACAATTGAAGACATCTTTCCAAATGGAACCAAACAGACTACCCTGCGCACTGAGGGAAAAGGAGAAGTCCACAGCTGAAACGATTTCAATTTTCATGGAAAGATCTTTTATAAGCCTCAACAAATATCTTTTCTTCGCACTCCCAATTCAAAATTTTCTTAGCCGCCTTCAGTCGATCTTGATAAAGACTAAGGTCTTCCTTCAACATATCATCAATAACATCGTTAATCCCATTTACGTTCCAAAAAGGAATAACTCTTCCTACTTGATATTCATTCACTAAGGCCGCGCAATCAGGTAAGGGATTAGTGAGCACCGGAATTTCCGATTGAATGTACTCGAATAATTTATTTGGAAGAGAATACTTGTAGCTCAAACAGGTCGGCTCCACTGAATTCAATCCAACGTCAGCACTTCCGGTGTAAAGCGGAATTTCAGCGTAAGACACCGCTGGCACAAAGAATATATTTTCGCTTGATAACGCATGTGATTCAATTATTTCTTTCAACACACCGAATCCCATAAAGACAATTACAGCATCGTTTGTTTTCCGCACTTGAAACGCATTCAACAAAACTTCAATCCCTCTGCCTTTTCCTAACATTCCCTGATAAAGAAAAATGCGTTGCGAATTTTTCAACCCTAGTTTTTCACGCAACGTATTCGAATGAGAAATGTGCATTTCATTCGGCAGATTTCGAACGAGGGCAACATTCTTCAACTTGAAAACAGAACTGTAATACTCTTGAATAGAGGGGCTGACGGTAATTACCAATTTCGACCAATGAATAAAAATGTGCTCAAAAGTACGAACCACAATTCGCATAAATCCACTTTTTCCATTCCTATGCGATTCCAATTCATGGCAGTCATAAACTAACTTCAGTTTCGGCCGAGTCATTTTTGCAAGCACTCCAATCACATAGGCTTCATAGTCGTTACAGTGCCAAACATCTACTTTTCTGTATTTGAAAATAACATGAAAGACGTACTCCAAATAATGAATACGGCCCAACAAAAGCCTTGGTAATTTCCAGTGGAGCGAATTCAATTCCACTCTTTCAACTTCGACCCCATTGAAATTCTCTTTGGTTGCCACATCGCCCTTTTTCCATGCCACAACAGTCGTCGGAAATCCGTGCGATGAAAGGCCTTTAGCCATGCGGTAAACACGATTGTCATTGACAAAATTCGTGACAAGAAGTGATATTACCCTCATGCTTCCTGTTGATGTTTTTTGGTGTATCGTTCCAAAAACCAAAGAATTACAAGTATGTTAATTCCGAAGTAAACCACTTTAGAAATCACTAAAAATTTCGTTGCTTCCAACTCATTCATTCCCCAAAAATGAGCTAAAAAAACAGCTACGATAGCTAAAACAAAATGCAATGCATCTAAAAACAAGCCAGCGCGCATCATGTTTATTCGGTAAGTAATGAATGATAAGGAGGAAGTAACAAAATTCAAAGCAAACCAAAAGATAAGATATTTCATATACACCAAGGAGTCTGTCCAAGCAGCACCAAATACAAATCCCATCGTGTTACTTGGCAGCATTTGAACCACAAGTATCATTAATCCTCCTGCAATTAAAAATCGTATAAGGACTTTGTAATACAGCGCTTTCAACTCTTTTGGACTCTCAATTTCTGAGATGCGTTGAAAAAACACTTGTGAATAAGAGTTGCTGATGACATTCAATGGCCCCAAAACAATTCTTCTACAGAGCGCCATGAGTCCAATACCCAACAAACCATAATAATAGGCGAATATACCAATGTGCGCCCATTGCGCTAATCTATTCATTACGCTTCCCCAAACACTGAACAGAGGGTAATCTTTATGAAGTATGGCCAAGGCCTTCATACGCTCATTTGTTAAGCTTTTAAGTCCTTCCGGCTCTGATTTCAGGAACTTAAAAAAAACATAGAATCCACTTCCAACTGCAGCGATAACCGTAGAAAATATTAATCCAGCAGAACCCCACGAGCCCCAACCCGCTGCTATTTTTACCGGCTCTGAAGAAAACGATGCCCAAACCTTACTCGTCGATGCAATTTTATATTGCTTCAAACGAGAAAACCAGTAGTTGAAAATATTAAAAACCGCTGTAAAAAAAAGAACAATTGGAAGGGTCCATAAAAAAACACCTATCGCCTCATTCGACAACCAATAGGAAACGTCTTTCGCTAAAAAAAGCATGAAAAACATTAAAAACAGACACGTATAGGACGCCACTTTAAGCGAAAGTCCAACTACATGCAATGCGTCGTTCTTTTCTCTATGAGACATAATTGCAAACTCATATTTACCAGTAACAAGCGGAGTTAAGACAGCAACTAACATGGTGTACTGCTCGAGGGTGGTAAAATCTTGCGGAGAAAAAAGTCGGGTAACAAAGGGAGACAATAAAAAAACCAATCCTTGACCTAAGAGGGTTCCACCCATTAAGGTAAGCACATTCCGAACATATTCACCACGGAAAACATGTGTGAAGCGGCTTAGAACGTTGTGCTTCATTCCCTATTTATTAATGGTTGAAGCAAGATAGATGCGTTCGATAATTTCCACAACTTTCAAACCTTCTAGGGCATTGGTACCAATATTCGAAACCCCATTTAAGGCGTCAACAACATTTTGAATGATGTAAATGTGGTTAGCAGCGCTTCCCTTGTAATGTCCGTAATCGTTGGCTGGGTTCCCTTCCGACAACTCAGGCATGGTGTAATTTTCAATTTGACAATACGCCACTTCGTTCATGTACTGACCTCCAATTTTCACGGTTCCTTTTTCAGCAACGACGGTTAGGCTACTTTCATAATTCACAGTGCTAACTGCAGTAGAGAAATTAATTGATCCCATTCCACCTTCAACCAAATCAAACATAACTATTCCTGAATCTTCGAATTCAGTTGAATGCGCGTGATTGAAATCGTGCAGGCGTGCTTGAATATTATCTATATCGCCGAAGAGCCAATACATAATATCTATGAAGTGAGAAAACTGCGTGAACAAAGTTCCTCCATCTAAATCCTTGGTTCCCTTCCATCCACCTTTCTTGTAATAGCGATCGTCTCTGTTCCAGAACAAATCAATGTTCACCATATATATTTTCCCTAAAACACCCGATTGAATCAATTCTTTCATCCAAACACTTGGTGGACTATATCTGTTCTGCATCACACAAAACACTTGTTTGTTTGCGCGAAGTGCTTCAAAAATTACTTTTTCTCCGTCTGCTTTATTCAACGCCATTGGCTTTTCAACTACGACGTGTTTCCCAGCTTTCAAGGCAAGAAGAGCGTGCTGCGCATGAAGCCCGTTTGGAGTGCAAACGCAAACAACATCAACCTCTTCCTTCTCCAACATTTCTTCTGGGGTTGAATACAATCGAACGTCATCTGCCACTCCGCATTCTTCGCGCGAACGAACATCGCACATCGCAGACAATTCAGTATGTTCGTTACGTTGAACCATTTCAGCATGACGCTTACCAATGTGGCCAGCACCAATGACAGCAAATTTAATTTTACTCATAAGTATTAATCTGTTGCAAAAGTAAGGACAACCCGGCGAATTAATCCCTTGCAGACGGGTTCGATATGATAAACCCTAGGTTGAAAAGTATACTCCAAGGTTTTTCTTTTTGCTCGTAATAATTAGCCGACAAACTTACCGGACCAATTGGCGAATGATAAACCAATGTTCCGCTGCCTACACCATAGGTTCTGTATATATCTCTAGATGGCACAGCTGATGCTTGGAAAGGCTGATAGGCATACAAATCAGCGCGTACATCTACATTTTTAGTGAGATGAAGCACAGGGGAAATTCCAAGAGTGAAAAACGATGTTCCTCTATAGACCGGCAAATAAAACGTTTTGAATTCAGGGAAGAAACTTGGAGTCGGACTCATAATAGAGGTCGCAGTTGCATTCTGAAAATCTTTTTGTCCCGACCAAAGCACTTCGGCTTTTACACCAAACGAAAAACGAGGCTGATTCACAATGTAGTTCTCATAGAAAACCCGCATTTGCAGCCACGCGTGTGCATTCGTTAGTGTGTCTCGGTTCGAACTGGTGGTGCCTGGAATAGTATATTCATTTCCACTAACCCCTTTACCAGCGATTCTAATTTGAGAACCCGAAGAGGCGTATTGAATTCGATTTAATGTGTTTCGCACATAATTGAACCGCAACATTTTCGCATTGAACTCAGTGACATCAGCAGTATCAATACTTAAGAAATTCTTAGTTTGGTAGTAGCTATCGTTTTGGTGGGTGCATATCGCATCTATTTTAAACTTCGCCTTCCTTCCCGCAGGCAAAATCCAACTTGCCTCACCAAACTGTTCTCTTAACAAAACAAATGAAGGCTTCACATCTTCAAAAAAAGTTGTCAAACTCTTGTAATAATCCCACCTGTTTTGCGTGAAAGAAACTTCAAATGCAATGGGCAAATTGAACAACATAATTTTCGAACGAGCCTTCGCTTGCACAGAACCGTAATACCTCCCGAAATAACTGTTGGCCTCGAGAACGGTGTTAACTCTTCCGAATAAATTATAGCGCAGTCCTACGTAACCTGTATTAATAGAACGCGAACTAAAGTTCCCACCGAATGACACAATCAAATCTTTCTCTCGCTGAACGTTAAGATCCAAAACATACTTCCCTGTTTCCGGTTTGAAGAACATTTTCGGATAGACCGATTTTATGCTTCCGTCTGCCAACACCCTGAAATAAGTCCGTTGCAAATCGCTTAGTGGGATTGCATTTTCTTTCCTTCCTAAAAGTTCTCGAACGTATTGTGTTTGTCCTTTAGGCAACCCCTCTAATCTAACCTCATCCACCACCAATGGCGAACATTTCATAGCGAACATTTTTCGCTTGTTTTGAAGCTCTTTTGATGAAACTTCGCGTTCAATCAGTCTTTTTATTTGTGGAAGAGATCGTAACGTTGAAACATATCCTGAATCTATCGCAGCTATAGAATTCGAAAACTCAAAGGTACCGGTGCTGCTGCTGTTGGGTTGAACAATAACGACTTCTTCGCAAGGAATAAAAACATCCTTCTGATAAACAATCATGGCCTCCAATTGAGACATCAGGTCATTCTCCTTCGGATCCGCAGGAGCGCTCGAGACATTGCAGCCCAAAATTACATCTGGATGAAAATCACGGTACATAACATCCATCGGGAAGTTGTTGTAAATTCCTCCATCATAGAGCAACAGCCCATCTATTCTTCGCGGAGGCATGTAAAATGGATACGTGCAAGAAGCACGAACCGCTTCATTCAAAGAACCCTTATTAAAAATTACTTCTTTCTTGTTTTTCACGTCGGCCGCAACACAACGAAACGGAACAAACAAACTATCGAAATTCTGCTTTGAAGCTTCGCTGGCTGCGCTCAACAACTTCATATGGACCCAATCCATAAGGGCTGGATTAATTAAATTGGTTGGAAGGGTGTTCGATATGTTATCTCCGCCGGAATACTTCAAACTAACCATTGCCGCAGTGGGTTCCGATTTCAAATAATAAAACAGCATGTCCTGCGGAAGATCTTGCCCTTCGGATAACAATCCAAATTCGGGTGTTCTGCACAAAGAATCCATTTGTCGTGTTGAATAACCCGCGGCATAAAAAGATGCAATTACAGCACCCATACTCGTCCCACAGATATAATCGATAGGCACATTGTTTTCTTCCAATGCTCGCAGGAATCCTATATGGGCCATAGCAGTGGCCCCTCCGCCGCTGAGAACTACGCCCACACGCTGTGCGTCTGTCTTTTGCACCTGCACAAAGACAAACAAAAACAACAACGCTAGACGCAATTTCATCATGGTGCAAAATTGCATCTACTTTTCCATTCAAGGACCATTAAAACATTAAATTTCGAACAACATTTGTTTCCCAACTGATTTAAGAATAGCGATGTACTTTTGCAGTATGAAATCGATCCGAAACAAACGCAGGTTGTTAGGGGTGCTATACCTTATGGCAGCATACCTCGTTTTTCAATTGGTTTGGTGGGGATGGCAATTGTACAAACTACAATTTGCCTATTTACAGCACCTCAAATCAGAGGGAGCCAAACTTCCAGAAAATGCACTTCGAAATAAAATTTTTATGATCATTGGTGAAGGAGGCGTTTTTCTTCTTCTTCTGTTTTTGGGAATTTGGTGGATCAAGAAAAATGTTTGGCAAGATTTAACCCGCGCTCAAAAAGAAAAGAATTTTTTACTTGCCGTGACTCATGAGTTAAAAACACCTATTGCTGCTATTCGCTTGAATACTCAAACATTAAAAAATCGTAAACTCACTGAAGAACAATCGCAAGATTTGTGCGCAGACATTATTACCGAATCGAACCGCCTTGAAACCTTGGTGAACAACATTTTACTCGCTACACAATTCGAACAAAATACTGTCCTAGGAAATTGGCAAAAAACAGATTTATCCGCCCTCGTTGAAGCGCAAATAAAGCGGTTTCAACAGCTCTTCCCTGAGCGCACCGTAAACTCAAGCATTCATTCGAATATTTTTTTGCAAGCGGAGGAGAACATGCTTGTGAGCTTACTTTTCAACCTTCTCGAAAACGCCAATAAATATTCACCCGTTTCTGAACCCATTTCAGTTTTATTAAAAGGAAATGAGCACATTGTTCTATTGGAGATTTCAGATTTCGGAATAGGTATTCCTAACGAAGAAAGAAAATCAATTTTCGAAAAATTTCATCGCGTTGGAAACGAAGAAACTCGTTCACAAAAAGGCACTGGATTAGGACTTTATATCGTGAAAGAAATTTGCAAAGCACATAAAGCAGAAATAACCATTAGCGATAACTCCCCTCGTGGAAGTCGCTTTCAAATTACATTTTCAAAATGACAAAAAAAGTTGGTCTTATAATTTTAGACGGATGGGGCATTGGAAAGAACGACCGTTCAAATGCCATACTCAGCGCGGAAACCCCATTCACCCATCATTTGAACAACACCGCTGCTCATGCTACCTTGCGCACAGATGGAGAGTTCGTTGGACTTCCGGAAGGACAGATGGGGAACAGTGAAGTTGGACACATGAATATTGGTGCGGGCCGAGTGGTCTACCAAGATTTAGTGAAAATTCACTTAAGCATTCGCAACAACGAGTTGCACAAAAATGAAGCGCTCTTAGCTGCCCTTCAGCATGCGAAAAAAGAAAATAAAAATGTTCATTTCATAGGGCTTGTTTCAGATGGAGGGGTGCATTCGCATATCAATCATTTAAAAGCGCTCGTTGACATTTGCGAGGAGCAAGAACTATCAAAAGTTTTCATTCACGCCGTTACAGATGGAAGAGACTGTGATCCGAAAAGCGGCGAAGGATTTATTGAAGACTTGGAAAACCATTTGGAAGGAAAACAAGCAAAGATTGCAAGTGTCATAGGCAGATACTTCGCCATGGATCGCGACAAACGCTGGGAGCGCATGAAGAAAGCGTACGACTTGTTCGTAAACGGATCTCACGAGAAAAGTCCTTCAGCATCATTAGCCGTTGCCCAATCTTACGTGAATGGCGTTACCGATGAGTTTATTGAACCTATTCAAATTGAAGGAAACTATCAAGGCATTGAAGAAGGAGATGTGGTTATCTGTTTCAACTTCAGAACAGATCGCTGTCGTGAAATCACCATGGCCCTTCACCAACAAGATTTTCCAGATTTCGGAATGAAAAAACTTCCGCTGTATTATGTGACCATGACACGTTACGACGATTCGTTTCAAAACGTGCATATTCTTTTCGAAAAAGACAACCTCATGCACACCCTTGGAGAAACATTGTCTTCCGCAAATAAAACGCAGCTTCGTATTGCTGAGACGGAAAAATATCCGCACGTCACCTTCTTCTTCAACGGCGGAAGAGAAGAACCTTTCACCGGTGAGAGCCGACTTATGGTTCCTTCGCCGAAAGTGGCAACTTATGATCTTCAACCCGAAATGAGCGCGAAAGAAATTGCGACCTCTTGCATTCAATTTCTTAATGAAAAAACACCTGATTTTTTCTGTTTGAATTTTGCTAATCCAGATATGGTCGGTCACACAGGTGTGTACGAGGCTATTGTCAAAGCCATTGAAACAACCGACGCTTGCCTGAAGCAAGTTGCAGAGACTGCAATTGAATTGGGATACTCTCTAATCGTTATTGCCGATCACGGGAACGCAGATTGCGCGGTAAACGAAGACGGTTCTCCAAATACAGCACACACCACCAACCCCGTTCCCGTGTGGATTGTTGACAAAGAAATCACAAAAGTGAACGACGGGAAATTAGCAGATGTTGCACCAACAGTCCTCACACTTTTGGGAATAGAAAAACCCCAAACAATGTCTGGGGTTTCTCTGATCTAATTCTTTTATCGATTAGGGTTTCTTTTGCATCACATGCACATATCCTTCACGACTAATTCCGTCTGAACGATTGAATATCCAGAAGTAAACACCGTCTTCAACATCTGTTCCGTTCCATGGATTGTCGTTGCTATAATTAAGCGACTCATACATGAGTCCGCCCCAACGATTATAAATGCGTAATTGGCTATTCGGAAAACTCTCCAATCCTCTAATGATAAAGCTTTCATTGTCGTATTCATCTGCATTGATAAGAAGAATGTTTGGTTCTTCTGTATCGCATACGGTTAAAATAAATGGAACAACACCTGATTGATTACATGCATCTGTCACCGTCATGTCGTACGTTCCTCCCGCGGTACCGAAGACTGAATTGGTGATCGCATTCACAAAGAAAGCCGAAGGCGTAGAAGGCCCAAAAACATATGGCTCGAGACCGCCTGAAACCAAAACTTCGGAATCAATTCCTGTACACAAGTCTTGAGGGCCCGCGAAAACAATAGCAGGTGGTTCTGTAATTAAAAACAAAGAAGAGTCTGAATTGCCACAAAAATCGGTGATGGTTAATTCATAATTCCCAGCGCTACCGACTGAAAATAGTTGCGTTGGATTTGTTCCAATTGTTGCACCCGAAGCATCTTGCCAATTGAACGTGTAATTCGGAACCCCGTTAGAGATTAACGGAACCGCATTAACCGGCATAACTGCGTTTGGACAGAGGTTTAAGATATCTGTCACAGGAGCTAATTCTGTTGGAACATAATCCACAATATTTAAGAACGCTGTAGCAGTATCCATCGCTTGAATAGACGGATTGAAAAAGACAAATCCTATCTCAATGGTTTCATACCCAGCTGTGATATTTCCAAAAGTCACCGTTTGAGTTCCCTCAACAAGATTATCAATTATTCCGTTCACAAATAACGTATCTGAAATTCCTGGAAATAAAATAATCTCGGTTATGCCATTCGTGTTGTAATCTTCATTCAACGTTGCTGTTCCTGAGAAGATAAGTTGAATGGTATCGTTCTCTAAAAGACATGGCGGCGGTGTAATCACGAATTGACCGTTGTAACAACCATCTCCTTCCAATATAGAATTTGCTGGAAAACCAGGGATTGGACTTACTCCAGGATTCGTCACCGCCACCGATTCAATTAAACTTCCACCCACATTAAAACTACCTTCTTTTAAGAATACCGCCGAATCAAATGCTGTATCAGAAACGTCAGCAATGGCCAATTTAATGTGGTAGGTTTGTCCACATTCTAAGTTCTCGTATACTGCGGTAAGGATAACGGTCAAACCGTCGTATTGAATATAATTGGGATCTGTATTGAAAGGTGCCGTAAGACCATTTCCATTGTTAATGTAATATTGGCAGTAGTTACAATTCGCCCCACCGGGAAGAGCTAATCCGTCGCAACCGGCATTCAAGTTATTGATGGAAACGAATTGGGTAGTCCCTGGGATCAGCGCAATATTATCTGAAGCATTACTAAATGGGCCCGCAATTCCAGGACCTGAAAGAAAAAAGCCGAATACATCACTCACGTCGCCACAATTTCCTGCTCCTGTATATTCAGGATACTCGTCTGACGCAAATACATAGTCGAATGAAATAGATGTTCCGGTTGCAATAAAGTCAAACTCTAGAATTGCCGCATCGTTGTGGGTTAATCCATCCAAAGCGTTTAAATCTGCATCTGTCGCCCCGAAGTTTCCTCCAGTAACGCTGCTGCTGCCAGAATCATTCGGACCAATGGCATTTGAAATTCCTCCTGTACCCATTATTACTCCCGTTGGAAAAGGCAGATTACTTGTGGTTGAATTAAATAATCCAATTTGATCAAAATCTCCGCTAAATGTCACATTACTGAATTGAACATTCGGACCTAGCAAATTCTGAATAACAGCATTTATTGGCTGTGTTGCATCAACGGTTAACTGAGCATTTAATACTTGGCTAGTCAAAAGTGCAATAAAGAATACTATTTTTTTCATTCTAAATGATTTCTTACAAAAAGACAACATAAGCAGTCGCAAAGTTGCCT
>JBILTF010000054.1:0-15491 GCA_044371675.1 Flavobacteriales bacterium | reverse complement strand
CTGTGTATAACAGCACCTACAAGAAATTGGCGGTTCAGTGGTTAAATGAAGCTTTGTGTTTCGTATCACGTTCAGTGGTGACAGACAATTTTGTGCTTCGAAATCGCCAACTTCTTGTAGCTGCAAAACGTTATAAGCAACCTCAAAATAAAACTTGACAAGTTGAATATTCAAATAATATGGGAACGACACTTCAAAACTCTACGATCTGTATTGAAAAATTGAATTTCGATTTAATTGGAAAAATCTCTTTAAAACTTCAAGATGGTAGGATAATCATTGTACCTCTGAAATATTTTCCAGAGCTTCAAAAACTTTCAGTAGCCCAAAGAAAAAAGTATACCATTGTCGATGACAGAACAATCTTGTTCAACTATTCAGATGCTGTATATCATCTAGAAGATTTTATGGGACTTGAAAACAAATGGAGAGAAAGATAATTTACTACCTCAACTCCGCCGAACAATCGGTTTGCATGCGCTAAGGCAAAACTTCTGAAATTTCAATCAAACCACCAGGAATTTGCGTTGTTTCGGTGTAGAGCAATTCCTTGTTTACATAAACCGAGATGCTTGTTGTGCCAATTCCTGTGTTGATAGCAGAAAGAAATACATTGCCGCCTTTGGAATGTCTAAAAGAAACGTCCCAGCTGCCAGAAACAGTTTCTTGTCGAACCGATGGTGTAACCATTGTATATGCAATTAATGCGGATCCACTAGAACTCACTTTGTATTCAACTCTTGGATGTTCCTCCTTGGAACAAGAAAGGAGCATCAAAGACGCCAAAAGAATGGTTAGGATTGTCTTCATAAATTTTATTTGAGAAATGCGAGTCAACAAACAGGCCAACCTAATTGTATATTCAATAAATGTAGTGTTTAATGTCAGTATAGCTTAGGATTAATGCAAGGTGACTCGCAAAACACCTGCGGAAATTTTACCCTCAATTGTGTGTATAAGATAGTTATCTTCGGGTGTATGCAACTAAATCAATCATAAGAAGGTCTAAAGACTGAGCAGATAAAAATAAGGGCAAGCTCTCAATCCATTTGCCCAAAGCCAAACTATTAAAAACCAACAAAACATGAAAAGATTACTATTAGGAGCTATACTACTATTGAGCACAACCAACGCATTCTCACAAAACAACACAATTGAAGGCAAATGGAAAATGCAAAACTTCGACAATACGCTGTATATTTTTGAAAATGGTGAACGGTTCACCTATTATTGTACCGCAGGAAATTGCGATTCCTTATACAACACCTTTGAGGGTGGAGATGGAAATCATATTCCTGGAACAGAAGATTATACCGTGTCTACCGATACAATTACTATGGATTACCATTTTGGAAATATCTTAGTTACTAGTATGGTATTTAGTTGTGAAGGAAACATCGTCACATTCGTCGACCAAAGTAATTTAGTTTACGTTCGTTTAGGAACAAATATTAACGACTGTAATTCGGTGTCAATTACTGAAGAAACTCAAAATTCGTCATTCATGACTGGTAAATACTATGATTTATTGGGTAGAGAAATTAAGGACATAACAACATACCCAATACATTCTCTCTACATCAAGAACGGTAGGAAATATATGAAAGCTCAATAACAAACTGTGCAAAATTTACTAATGGCAGCTGCAAACAGTTATCATAACAAATGGTTTAAGGCGCGGTGACTTCAAAAACACCTCAGTAAATTTTACCCTCATTTCACAAATGAGGGTATTTTTTTTGTTTTTCACTCCCGTTTCATTTCGAATTAAGCAGATTCGTCGATTTGTAAATAAAAACGTTACCTTCAACTATCCGCAGTAAACCTTCGGACATTAAGCCCGACCTCGTCATGGTGCTGAAATTCTCGCCACGCGGCGCTTACAACTACCTTAACTAATAACCTAAATACCTAAATCAATGGACAATCAAACAAAACTAATTCCCGAAAGAGTATATGCCTTAGATGCCCTGAGGGCCATTATGATGTTACTAGGAATAGTTATTCATGCTTCAGTAACATACGGTATTGATAATTACGGCGCAGCATGGCCATTGAAAGACCCAAATAACAGCTTTGTGTTTGATGTAGTTGTTGACTTCATACATTCCTTCAGAATGCCTGTATTCTTTGTGGCTGCAGGATATTTCGGTGCACTCTTATTCTATAAAAAGGGACCAAAGGCAATGCTCATAAATAGAGTGAAACGAATTTTACTCCCTTTTCTAGTAGGTGTATTGATTCTTTACCCTTTTGGAGTTATGGCTTTTGTGTATTCAACGGCTGCCTTTAGTGGTGCAGTTTCTCCAATTACCAATGCTTTGGAGGTATTTACTTCTGGCGATTTTCTTCCTTTCAATGTTATACATCTCTGGTTTTTATACTTTCTAATGATGTATGCAATTGTGGGTTGGCTACTTGCAGCGATATTCAATAAGAAAACTGCTTTTACAACAGCAGCCAATAAAGTATTTACATACGTTCTTCAAAACTTTTGGCTGCGGATTTTATGTCTGACTTTACTTTTTTTTCTATGTCTTTACTGGATGGGGACACCTTTTATAAAAACCAACAATAAATGGAGTGTAGACCCGGCTACATTTGCTACCTACTTTCTTTTTTTCGGAACAGGATGGATCGTGTATTGGACAAATAGTCTGGTAAATTTAAAACAGCATACACTGTGGCAATTAAGTGCTGGCGTATTGCTTTTTTCAATTTACACTTTTTCTACATGGCCTGCTGATGTATGGGTGCTAAATGCCAAACAAGCAGTTACGGCTATTTATAGTTCCTTATTTATATTTGGCTTCATTGCCTTTTTTCTTACCTATTTTAATTCCTATTCGCCAAGATTAAGTTTTATTATGGATGCAGCTTATTGGGTGTATATAATTCACTTACCAATTGTGGTTTTTATTCCTGGCTTATTAGCGGAGTATTCATTACCGTCAGGTGTAAAGTTTGCAATTACACTTTCAGCTACCACTATTTTTTGTTTTGCCACTTACAAGTATTTTGTAAGAGGTACTTTTATTGGTATGTTTTTGAATGGAAAAATACACAAGTAAACGGAATCACCTGTAATTCATGATCTGGATTTAGAATCATAATATTTGATAGTCCAGACTTGTAGTAGAATAAATCCCTACCTACCTCAACTCCGCAGAACACTCCGTCTGCAAGCCTTGCAAAATTCGCTGCATGCTCTTCTCAACAACTTCATCAGTTAAGGTCTGCTCTGCATCTTGAAGTATGAACTTCAAAGCGTATGATTTCTTTCCTTCCGGAAGATTCTTGCCTTCGTAAACGTCGAACAGATTCACTTCCTTCAACAATTTCTTTTCGCTTTTCAAAGCAGACTGACGAAGGGTTTGGAACGTAGTTTCCTTGTTCAACAACAACGATAAATCGCGACGCACCCAAGGGAATTTATTCAACGGTTGGAAGGCATTGCGCTGTTGCGTTCTCAATTTTTCCAACGTATCGAAATCGAATTCAGCATAGAATACTTCTTGCTCAACATCTGTTGCTTCTTGAATTTGTGGACTCACACGGCCCATCTTCACCAAGGATTTTTTCTGTGCAGACAACTCCATTCCGTAGGCAAAAATCGGAGAGTCTTGAATTGAAATCACATCGCATTGCTGAATGCCCAACGCATTCAAAATATTTTCAACCACCGCTCGCAATTGCGCCAATGACGAGGCATTCGCGGTGTTGTTCCAAGATTCTGCGCTTTCCTTTCCACACAACCACAACGCTAATTTGCGCTTCTCTTTGTAACCGTTTTCAGTCTTGCGGTATTCCTTTCCAATTTCAAATAAACGAAGATCAGTTGCTCTGTGTTTTTCATTCAATGAAATGCTTTCCATTCCACCGAACAACAACGAACTACGCATGTGCGAAAGGTCTTTACTCAGTGGATTCAACAACGAAACACTGTTCAAACCCAAAGCCGCATCGAATGCTTCAGCGTACTTGCTTTTCGTTAACGACATATTCATGATTTCGGTGTAGCCTTCTGCAACAAGCAAGTCGGCCAAACGGAAATGCAGGCTCTCTGATTTTCCTTTGGTGTTCAACGAAAGCGTCATGCGCGAAGGCAATTCAACTTTGTCGTATCCATAGATGCGAAGCACCTCTTCCGCAACGTCAGCTGGACGCGTTACTTCCACACGATTGTAGGGCACAAGCACCTTCCAACCGCCTTCAATCGTTGAAACTTCGAACTGTAAATCGTTCAATATGGAAACAACAATTTCGCTTGGGATTTCAATTCCTAAAAGCGATTTCAAATAACTCTCTTTGACTTCAATTTCGGTTTTCGCAAGAGGAACCGGATAAACATCTTGTGCTTCAACCAATTCTGCATTCGGATTTTCTGCTTGAATTAATTCCCAAGCGCGCGCTAACGCATTTGGAATTCCATCAACTGCAACGCCACGTTCGAAGCGGAAAGAAGAGTCTGAATGAATCTGGTGACGCTTCGCGCTCTTGCGCACACGAACCGCATTGAAGCATGCACTTTCGAAAACAACGAACGAATCTGTTGCGCTCACGCCCGCATTTTTTCCACCCATAACACCGCCCATGCAAAGCACTTCGCTTTGGTTGGCAATAACCACGTCTTCGCTCGTGAGTTTGCGCGAAACACCATCAAGGGTTTCTAAAGATTCGTCGGTTTGTGCATTTCGAACTGTGATAGTCTGATTGGAAAAATCATTCGCCTTGAACACGTGCAGCGGCTGTCCCAATTCATGCTGAACATAATTCGTTACGTCTACACACAAGTTCAAGCTCTTCACGCCAATAACGGCTAGGGTTTCCTTAATGAATTCTGGCGTCTCTTGATTTTCAATTCCGTTGATCACCGCGAACGCATAGCGCGAGCACTCGGTGTTTTCGTGAAGATCTAATTTCCAATTTTTCTGTTGGAAGGAAATAGCTGGGGCGGTTGTACTTGAAAGCGCAACCTTATTTTCGTTTTCCAAATTCCACGCAGCAGCGAAGTCGCGCGCCACGCCTGAATGTGAAAGAGCATCTGTTCTATTCGGAGTAATACCTATTTCAAGACATGCATCGCTTTCAATGTTGAGCGCAACAGCAGCTGGAGTTCCAACTACTGTTTCCGCAGGAAGAATAAGAATCCCGTCGTGCGAAGCGCCGAGGCCTAGCTCGTCTTCTGCGCAGATCATGCCTATGGATTCTGCTCCGCGAATTTTACTTTTCTTAATGGTGAAAGACTCGCCAGATGAGGGATACAGAGTTGTTCCCACAGTAGCAACCAATACTTTTTGTCCGGCGGCCACATTGGGTGCTCCGCAAACAATCTGAACGGGTTCTCCTTCACCGAGATTCACTTTCGTGATTGACAAGCGATCTGCATCGGGGTGTCTTTCGCATTCGAGTACATGTCCGACTACCACGCCTTTTAATCCGCCTGTAATTTTCTCTACGCTTTCAATGCCTTCCACTTCTAGACCGGTTCTGGTAAGGGTTGCAGCCACGAGTTCTGGGGCCGGCAGGGGTTGAACCAGTTGTGAAAGAAGTTTGTAAGAGATTTTCATGTCGCGCGAGTTAGACTGCAAAAATAAAGACAAACGCGAGGGGGAGGGCTTAGAATTTTGTTACTTTTGTTCCTCTTCAAAAACGGGATGTAGCTCAGTTGGTAGAGTACACGTCTGGGGGGCGTGTGGTCGCAGGTTCAAGTCCTGTCATCCCGACTAAAACCTCCTTATAACCCTTGAAATTCAAGGGTTTTGTTTTTTGAAGTACAAAAAATGAACAAAAAAATGCACCCAAGAAATCAACATAACGACAAATACAACTTCCCAGAACTCATTCAAGCCATTCCCGAGTTAGGGGCGTTTGTGAAAATGAATGCATACGGAAATGAGAGTATCGATTTTTTCGATCCGATTGCGGTGAAGCTGCTGAACAAGGCGTTGCTGAAGAAACATTACGGGGTGGAGAATTGGGACATTCCTGAAAATTATTTGTGTCCTCCCATCCCCGGAAGAGCAGAGTACCTTCACCAAGTAGCCGATCTGTTGAATGCGAACAATCCGAATTTCCTTCAAGATAAAAAATTGGGAAACAACATTCGTGTGCTCGATGTAGGCGTTGGCGCGAATTGCATTTACCCCATCATTGGCGTTCACGAATACAACTGGAATTTCGTGGGTTCAGACATCGATGAAAAGGCCATTGCAGCTTCACAAAAAATTGTAAACGAGAACGAATCCCTTCAACATAAAATAGAATTGCGTCATCAAAAAAATGCGCACGACATCTTTCACGGAATCATTCTTCCTGAAGAAAAATTTCAGCTAACCGTTTGCAATCCGCCCTTCCACGCTTCACTTCAAGAAGCACAGCAAGGCAATCTTCGTAAAAACAGAAACCTTAAAAATTCACGAAACGCGAAAGTGCAATTGAATTTCGGCGGACAAGGAACCGAGCTCTGGTGCGAAGGCGGAGAAGAAACTTTCATTGAAAAAATGATACTTCAAAGTGCTGTTTACTCGAATCAAGTCTTATGGTTCAGCACCCTCGTTTCAAAAGAAAGCACACTAAAAAAAATTCAACTCAAACTCGAATACGTCGATGCCCGCGAGATGAAAATCCTTCCCATGCAACTCGGAAATAAAGTGAGTCGGATTGTCTGTTGGTCTTTTTTCGCCAATCCTCGCATATAATCTTACCCTTTCTTACCTTCTCTTAACCTTTTTTCCCTCGTTGTTCCTCCCTCCCCTCGCGCTTCTCAAGCCCTTGAAAGAAATTCCGAATCACCTGATTGTTGCATTCGACATACTGTCGTTGCTTGGGGCTGCGGAAGAAGGCGCTGAGCTCGTGCTTGCTCATTTTCATTTCTGCAAGCGCAAGGATTTGAATAATGTCTTCATCTATTAAATTCAGCGCGATGCGCATCTTTCGGAAGATGAGGTTATTCGTCAAGCGTTTCTCTGGAACCGGCAAAGGTCCGTCTTTTCGTCCGCGTTTAAGAATGATGAATCCGTTTAGAAAAATAGAGAGCATTTCATCGTTAATATCCAGATACTCTTCGTGATCTTCCTTCTTCAACCAATCGCTAACATCAGATCGAGTAACCATAACATCGGTCAGCGCGAAAATGTCTATCATCTGTTGATCTGAGAAGTCGTAAATAAATCGAATACGACGGAAGATGCTGTTGTTGGTCATAGCTGGTAATAATATTTTGCGAATCTACAACCTTAATGGCTTTATTATAAGGTAAGAGAGGGGAAGAAAAGGGACGAATGAGTGCGGCGAATATCTTCACCGATTGACAACCGATTTTTACTCTAAATACATTTGTATATATTAAAGGTATATACTATATTTGATTCATGAAAAATCTTTCACTGAAACTCGATGACGAAATTTTCTTGGAAACAGAAAAAGTTGTTGAGAAGTTGGGTACCACTCGGAATCGCTACATTAATGAGGCGTTGGAGATATACAACAGATATTACAACCGGAAAATGTTGCGTGATCAATTGGTGAAAGAATCACGAGCCGCTTATGGGTCTAGTAGAGATGTTTTAGATGAATATGAACGACTCATCGATGAAGATTAGTCAATACGAAATCTGGTTGGCGAATCTAAACCCTTCTAAAGGTACCGAACCTGGTAAGGTTCGTCCAGTTGTTGTGGTGCAAACAAACTTGCTGAACGATATTCATCTTTCCACGTTAATCTGCCCCATTACAACCAATGTTCTTCCAGATGTAAAAATTCTTCGTGTTGCACTCACCAAGAAGCAACTCGATGAAAAAAGTGATATTCTCGTTGATCAGCTGCGTGCAATAGACAATAAACGATTCATTAAAAAACTCGGAATGCTTACTAAAGAGCAAATCATGTCGTTGAAAGAAAATTTGAGAATCGTTTTAGAACTGTGAAATCCTAAGGACTTATTGGAAACCCTTCGGTTTTATTCGTACTGCGTAATTAAAACTAGATTGTGATTGAACAGTCGAAGACATTCGCCAAAGGCATTCGTTCAGAGAACATTCGCCGGAGGCATTCTTAACTTCTCTTAACTTTATTTAGAGCGTTCCAATCACTCGACAAAGTTCCGGCGCCAAAGGAAGATCGGGCTTGCCATACGTCTCAATATTTTTCGTTCGCTCTAAGGGGGCGATTTTCAAAATGTGATTCATGTCTTCAATAATAATTAAACGCGAGTTAAGCGGATGTGCCTTGAAAAGAATAACGGCATCTTCCTCTTTTACCTGAAGGTCGGTGCTGCCTTGGACAATGACAATCGGAATTTTCAAATTCGAAATTTCAACCGCCGGATCATATTTCATCCAAGACATCATGTAAGGCTGAACAGAGGGGCGAAACAAGCCAAACAATTCTACAGGCGCGTCTTCCACCAACTTGCCTTCTTTGAGCTTAGTGAGGCCTTCATTCGCTGCGCGGAGAAGTTTCTTCTTTCCTTCTAACTGAACTGCAAGTTGTTCCTTCAGAATAACATCAATGGACCTTCCTGCGCCTGCCAGCGAAACGAAAACATCGGCCTTCTCGGAAGCAAGCATTCCTATGAGCGAGCCTTCGCTATGTCCTACAATGATTAGTCTATTAAAACGCGGATCAACTTTCAATTCAGACGCCCAAGCATTCGCGTCTTCCACATAATTCTCGAAACTCAATTGCTCTTCGGAAATCATTGCTGAAGCACTCTTCCCAATGCCCCGCTTGTCGTAACGAAGCGACGCAATTCCTTGGGCAGCCAACTCATGCGCTAGGAGCAACAACGAATTACTTTTCATTTGCGCATTGTTCCCGTTGCGATCAGTGGGTCCGGAACCCGCGATAATCAAAGCAACAGGAAAGGTTCCCTTCAAGATGGGAACAGTAAGCGTTCCCGATAGTTCGCCTGTGGAAGTCTGTAGTGTTTGATCCAATTCGAAATAACCCAAACGATTCTCCGACTGCGCGGACGATCCACTTCCGACTAGAAAAAAAAGAAAAAGAAAAACCCCAACGATTCGAAAGTTCTCGAACCAGCGGGGTTTCAATATGTTTAGGTAGGCCGAAGCCAATATTTCTTAAATTATTGTACCGTTCTTTTTTGCTTCTGCAGTGAAACGCTTCTGCATGCTAATCCACAAATAAATTCCGAAGAACGCACCGCAAATACAAATGATGCTGAAGGTGTTTCCAAGTGGCTCCATAACGTTACGGAAGAACCATTGTGAAATGTCTACGATTGGTGCAAGTATAGTTTGTAAGTTCATGATTGAATTATTTTCATGGCGAATTTAAGCAATCCTTTTGAAAGTGGAGCATTTCTCCTCAATTTTGCTGCAATAACAAATCCATGATCCTACGGCAATTTTCAAGCAATCAACCTTATCTTCTGTTTGTATTGCCGTTCTTAAACCTTTTGGTCTTCGTGCCGTGCCTTTTCGGATATGTCATTCCTGAAGTGCCGCAACAGTTTCCATTCGACATTATTAATTTGGAATGCATCCTCACTCCTTGGCTCGGTGCAGGTATCGCTTGGGTTGTGATAACCTTGGGTGCCATATTATTCAACTGGGTGTACAACAGACACGAGCTACACAACGGTCCAACCTACGTCCCAGCGCTTGTTTTCTCGAATCTTTTCGTTGTTATTTTCCTTCTCAATCACAGCATTACTTTTCTCTTCGCGCAGATTTTTTTAACCATGGGAGCGAATCGTTTGTTGGAAGTGTACCGACAAAAAACGGCCTTAGATCCTTACTTCCGTGCTGGATTTTGGTTCGGATTAGCGGCGCTGTGTTTCCCGTTGTACCTGACTTTGTTCCCAATGCTGCTTGTTGCAGTAATCTTCACCAGAGGTTATAATTTCAGAGAGTACATTATGCCACTGGCTGGATTTGTATTCCCTATCATGTATTGCTTTTCCATGCAGTATTTGTTTATGGATAATTGGAATTTCTATTTGTTCAAGCGGATTATCAGTCTGAATTCGCAAGACAATTGGATGATTCATTCCTACTCGAAATTGGCGTTCTACGCCCTCTGCGCCTTATCATTATTGTTCTCTATGCAGTCACTAATTGCTTCCGGCGACCGAAACACCAACAAAAACCGAAACTCGAAATGGATCATTGTCTTCCTGTGTTTCGCCATGCTTGGCTCGGTAACAGCGGGATGGTTATTCCTGAATCAGCTTATTATTGAAGGGGTAGGACTCGGACTTATTTTATGTCTTTCCTACTGGTATTCCAATTATCGCGTCTCGCTTTTCGCTCCAGCATTCTTTTACATCTCAGTGGCCATAAGCCTTTGGATATTGATTGAACAAACACAACTCATTCCTGTGTTTCAGTGGTGAAAAGTTTAGCTTACTTTTGCAAAAATTCTCTTCTATGAAATTTGGTGTCGTAGTTTTTCCAGGTAGCAATTGTGATGAAGATTTGGTGTATTCCATGTCGCACATCATGGGACAAGAAGTGGTAAAACTTTGGCACAAAGACCGCGACCTTCAAGGTTGTGATTTCGTGTTTGTTCCTGGCGGATTCAGCTACGGCGATTACCTACGCAGCGGAGCCATTGCACGCTTTTCTCCGATTATGGAAGAAGTGGTAGCACACGCGAATCGCGGTGGATATGTGATGGGGATTTGCAACGGGTTTCAAATCTTAACGGAAGCGAAATTGCTTCCAGGAGCCCTGTTGCACAACACTACGAGAAAATTCATTTGCAAGAATGTCCACTTGAAAGCGTCTTCAAACAGCGCAGTATTAACTGCCGGATTGGATCGCGAAAAAGCATTTCAAATTCCAATTGCACACGGAGAAGGAAACTTCTTTGCTCCAGCCGATGTGTTGAAGCAAATTGAAGACAACGACCAAGTGTTGTTCCGCTATTGCTCTGCAGACGGTGTGGTAAGTGAAGACTTCAATCCGAATGGTTCATTGAACAACATTGCAGGTATTTGCAATGCAGGTAAAAATGTATTTGGAATGATGCCTCACCCAGAACGTGCAGCCGATTTCGAATTGGAAAACACCGACGGAAGAGAAATCTTCGAAGCACTTCTCGAAAGAATTTAATAGTCCTATCTTTGCAGCCGTTATGGCACAAGAAGACAAATTAAAAGCGGTAATCTCGCACGCAAAGGAATACGGATTTGTATTTCCTTCCTCTGAAATTTACGATGGCCTTTCGGCCGCCTACGACTACGGTCAGTTAGGTGTTGAATTGAAAAACAACATCAAGAACTACTGGTGGACCGCTATGACGCGCATGCACCAAAACATTGTGGGCATTGATGCTTCCATCTTCATGCATCCGACCACTTGGAAAGCAAGCGGACACGTAGATGCGTTCAACGATCCGTTGATAGATAACAAAGACAGTAAGAAACGCTACCGCGCAGACGTGTTGTTGGAAGACTATATGGCGAAAAGCGAGGCGAAAATCACCAAAGAAATAGAGAAGGCGAAAAGTCGTTTTGGCGACGCATTCGACGAAGAGCAATTCCGTGCAACGAATCCAAATGTACTTCGCGCTCAAGAGAAAATAGATGCCGTGAAAACGCGCATGAAAGTGGCATTGGAGGCAAGCGATTTAGAAGGATTGAAGCAATTGATTGAAGACTGCGAAATTGCAGATCCAGAGACTGGATCGCGCAACTGGACAGATGTTCGTCAGTTTAACCTAATGTTCAAAACAGAGCTCGGTGCAGTTAGCGGCGAAGCTGGAATTATTTATTTGCGTCCGGAAACGGCTCAAGGAATTTTCGTGAATTTCTTGAACGTTCAGAAGACAGGTAGAATGAAACTTCCATTCGGAATTGCACAGATTGGAAAGGCGTTTCGCAATGAAATTATTGCACGTCAGTTCATTTTCCGCATGCGCGAATTCGAACAAATGGAGATGCAATATTTCGTGAAGCCGGGTACTGAAATGGAGTGGTACAACTACTGGAAGAACGAGCGTATTAAGTGGCACAATGCATTAGGACTGGGCGAAGGAAATTACAAGTTCCACGATCACTTAAAGCTGGCGCACTACGCCAATGCGGCTTGCGACATTGAGTTCAACTTTCCAATGGGATTTAAAGAGTTGGAAGGAATACACTCGCGTACGGATTTCGATTTGAAAAAACACGAAGAGTTTAGTGGGAAGAAGTTGCGTTATTTCGATCCGGAAACGAACGAAAGTTTTGTTCCGTATGTGATTGAAACTTCAATCGGATTGGACCGCATGTTCTTGGCTGTGTTGTCGAGTTCATTTGTGGAAGAGAAGTTGGAAGATGGAAGTGAGCGCACGGTTCTTCGCATTCCAGCGGCTTTGGCTCCTGTTAAAGTGGCAGTATTGCCGTTGGTGAAGAAAGACGGGCTTCCTGAAAAAGCAAAAGAAATTTTAGATCTGTTGAAGTTAGACTTCAACTTACAATACGACGACAAAGACGCCATTGGTCGCAGATACAGAAGACAAGACGCTATTGGAACGCCTATTTGCGTAACAGTAGACAACGAAACCTTGGAAGACAACTGCGTAACCATTCGTCACCGCGACAGCATGCAACAAGAGCGCATTCCGATTGCAGACTTGCATGAAGCGGTTAGGAAGGTGGTGGCGTTGGATAAGCACTTCTAAATCTGACTTCGTCAGATCTATCACTTCGTGATTGAAGCCAGAACGGCTGAAATCAACTCCATCTTACTCATACCAATCACCGCGGCTTGCTGAGGAATAATAGAGGCCGCACTGAAGCCAGGTACGGTATTCACTTCAATCACAGAAGGTTCTTCGTCGGGAAGTAGAAAGTCCACGCGAATCATGCCACCGCAATTCAAGTCGGTGTAAATACGAGCAGCTAATTCCTGAACACGCGCATAGTGAAATTCACTGATTTGCGCCGGAGTAATCTCCTTGCTCTTCCCTTCGTACTTCGCTTGAAAATCGAAAAATTCAGTCTCACTCACAATCTCTGTAACAGGCAAGGCCGTTGGTTTTCCATTCATGACAATAACCCCACAAGTGACTTCCCTTCCTGAAATAAATTCTTCAACAATAATGTCCTCGTCTTCATTGCGTGCAAGCGATATGGCATGCATGATTCCACTCTCTTCATTCACGCGAGAAGTACCAATAGAACTTCCACCACAATTCGGTTTCACAAAACAAGGCAAGCCCACTTTTGCAACCACTTCCGCTGCTGTAATTTCTTCTTCCCTGCGAACAACAATGGATCGCGCAACGCGATAGCCCATAGAACCCAACGTACGCGTCGTTGCTTTCTTGTTGAACGTTAACGCCATGTTCAAGACATCGCCCGTCGTATATTTTATTCCAATGGTATCGAAATATCCTTGCAACAATCCGTTCTCTCCCGGTGTACCATGAACAATCATGAACACCCCATCGAACGTGGTTTTCATTCCATCTAAAACTATCGAAAAATCATTGCGATCAACTGCAACTTCCACTTCATTCACCAACGCATACCAACGCTTTTGCTCAATCACAATCTGAGTGGGCTCGAACTTCGAACGGTCAATATTCTCCATCACCATCTTCGCGCTGCGCATGGAAACAACTGACTCGCCACTATAACCCCCACAAACCACTGCAATATTTTTCATGCGTTTTTGTTTTTACAAAGATGACAATCTCCTTAACTTTCCAAAAATTATTTGTCGTGAAAAAATCAATTCTTTTTTCTTTAGTAGTAATAGCCACCTCTTTCGCTGCTTCTGCACAACAAATTACTGTTGTTAAAGACAACGCTCATGGTAATATTGAAAACCAATGCAAAACAGGTACTTGCTGGAGCTTCGCAACTACTTCATTCATCGAGTCTGAAATTATTCGCAAAGGATACAAAGCAGTTGACCTTTCAGAAATGTACAACGTACGATTGACCTATCCAAAAAAAGCAGAGAGCTATGTGCGCTTTCAAGGCAAACAACAATTTGGTCCAGGCGGATTAAGTCACGACGTGCTTGCAATCATTGAAGAATACGGCATTGTTCCGGAAGAAGCTTATTCAGGATTTGTAAATGGGAGTAAAGAATACGATCACGCAACTTTAGATGAAAAAATAAACAGTGTTGTAGTTGAAGCTGTGAAATCTCCAACAGAGGGATACCAAAAATATGTATCCGAAATTTTAGACACCGAAATTGGCATGTTGCCAACTGAGTTCAAATACAACGGAGCCTTGTATACACCTGCATCTTTCCGCGATGCAATGAAGATTAATGCAAAAGAATATGTCTGCTTAACTTCATTTACACACCATCCTTTCTATTCTTCTTTCGTGTTGGAAGTTCCAGACAACTGGGCGAAAAAATCATACTATAACCTGCCGCTCGATGAGTTTCAGCGCGTTGCAGATTTCGCTTTAGGTAAAGGGTTCACTGTTGCCTGGGATGCTGACGTAAGTGAAGAAACTTTCGATGCGCAAAAAGGATTCGCATTTGTTGAATCGTTTCAAAATGAACCGAAAATTGATCAAGTAAGAAGACAAGAGGCGTTCGATAGTTTCGAAACAACAGACGATCACCTCATGCATATTACAGGGACTGGTAAAGACGATAAAGGAAATGCCTACTACTTAGTGAAAAACTCATGGGGAACGGAAGGCCTTGCCAATGGGGGATTTCAATACATTTCAGTTCCTTACTTCCGTTACAAAACAGTTTGCATGGTCGTTCACAAAGACGCAATTCCAAAAGAAATTGCTGTGAAATTGGGAATGTAATTTACTTCTTGGGTCCTAACGGGACAAGTATTCCCCCACGAATGACGAGCGGCCCATAAGGTGACCGCTCTTCTTCTGTAAAGTCGTACATGATTTGGAAATAGGTACCTAATCCGTGTCCAAGGCCTTGCGATATTCCTCCACCAGCCAATACTAAAGGAAAGGTTTCCCTTTGCGTTCCTCCAAACGAATAATTAGGTGCATTCACTTGATTAATCTCGGCACACGCAAACAACCCGTTGAACAATCCCAATCGCGCCCAAGCAATACCTGCGTAAATCTGCTCTTCGTAAAGACGTGTTTTGTAATACGTAAAATTGAACCCTACACCAGCTGAAAGTCTTTCCGTTAATCGATATCCGACAAGCGGCGTAATGGCTCCGTAAAACATTCCAGAGCCATTCGAAGAACTTAATCCCAAACCTAATGATCCTCCAACAACCGTGCGCTCTCTATTCGTAAGGTCATTCATATTTTGTTTCGAATTATCATTCGAAGGAAGTGAGTTCACATAGTCATCGTCCGGCTGAGCCATACCATTCAACCCGAATAACAAAAAACTACAGAAAAGAAAGACTCTCATTAGCGAATGAATGAAACCACTGAAAGGTGCATTCCTACCCATACCTGAACGAAATAAATTCCGCTTTCAGAAGGGAGTTCAGTTAATACAACCTGATTGTTTCCCTGCGGAAAAGTTCTATTCACCACCTCATTCACCAATCTTCCATTCACATCGAACAATCG
>JBILTF010000053.1:0-15528 GCA_044371675.1 Flavobacteriales bacterium | reverse complement strand
AATATGAATGGCGTTTTTCACTAAATCATCCGCTTTATCTAGGAAGTTTTTTTCTGGAATAAGAGCCCCACCATTTCCGTAAATATTAATGGTATTTGGATCCAATTCAGAAAGAGAAATGCCAAGACCTTCTAAAAAGCTGCGGTCAATTCTATAAACGCCATCTTTCGCAATGGCAATTTTGTACACATCACCGTCCGACAGGACGCTGTGCTCAGCATATGTGTAATTGTTTTTCTGATTGTCGCTGAAAGAAGTTGTGGCCAAAACTTCGAAAGATAGCAGACGCTCTATTTTCCCATTTCTTTTTCTAAAAGGAATTACTGTAAC
Organism: Flavobacteriales bacterium; assembly: GCA_044371675.1. Classification (GTDB taxonomy): domain Bacteria; phylum Bacteroidota; class Bacteroidia; order Flavobacteriales_D; family Sanyastnellaceae; genus CAIZGX01. The sequence goes on along the minus strand of JBILTF010000053.1, from coordinate 15,198 downwards.
GACCTGATTGTTTTTCACGTCGGATTGAACCGATTCAACTTCAACACGAAAATCATCTGTTATCAATTGAAGTTGATCATAGTCGAAATAGATTGAGCTTATTTCTGTACTTGACACGTTAGCTAAAACCGGTGCGATATGTTTTTCACCTTTTGATGCAGAAGCCCGAAAAGCGAAAAAAGGAAGAGTGGAGCTGTTAGAAATAATAAGGGAGGGACAAAGATCAACGACCACAGAGTAATTGGTCCCGTTTTGTTGAATGTCTAGCCACTGAATCTTTTGTTCAGGTACAAGTATTTCTTGCGCCGAGGCATTCGCTAAACAAATAGCTGAAAAACATAGTATTAATAACTTAATCGTTCGCATTTAATCGTCTGAGGTTTTGCTTTGAGGCCTGCCAATAACCAAAGTTATTCCAATTTATTGTTTAGTCCTCATGTTATTTGAAAGCAAAAATGTTGTATAATTGCTATTCAAATCCAATATTTTTTACAAACTTTCGGATGAAGATTGCGATGAAATTAAAATTCTTAGGGTTCATGATCTGTATAATGGGTGCAACTAACGTTATGGCCCAGGATCCCGAGTTCACTCAGTTTTACTCAAACCCACTTTACTTGAACCCAGCATTTGCGGGGACTTCAAAATGCCCGCGTTTTGTAATGAACTACAGAAATCAATGGCCGTCATTAACAGGAGCTTACGTTACAACGTGTGCCAGTTATGACCAGCACGTTGAAACGGTTTCAGGTGGTTTAGGCATTATGGTTATGAATGACCGTGCAGCGCAAAACACATTAAACACTACCACAGTTAGTGGAATTTACTCTTACCAACAAGCCATTAATCGTAAATTCAGTATAAAAGCTGGTTTTCAAGCTTCATACTTTCAAAAATCTTTGGATTGGAGCAAGCTTACATTCGGAGATATGATCGACCCGCGAAAAGGGTTTGTGTACGAAACAAACGATATACCACGTGGTGGAAGCGTTAAAAACATTGATTTCTCAGCAGGAGTTCTTGGTTTTAGCCAAACTTTTTACGGAGGTTTCGCCGTTCACCACTTGAATGAGCCTAACGAAAGTTTGATTGTAGGTACTTCTCGTCTTCCAATGAAATATACCGTGCACGCTGGAGCAGTTATTCCTATCAAACAAAAATATAAAGACTCGAGTACGCTTTCTCCGAATATTCTTTATCGCCGTCAAGGTGAATTCCAACAATTAAACCTGGGTATGTACATAACCAAAGGTCCTATCGTTGCTGGAGTTTGGTTCCGCGGTTTGTTATTTGGACAGCGTTACAGCGATAGCTTCATTGCTACATTGGGATTACAAAACGATAACATTCGTGTAGGTTATAGTTATGACATTACTGTCAGCGCTTTAACACCTGCCACAGGCGGGTCACACGAGGTGTCTTTGGGAATTAATTTCGATTGTCGCCCAAGAAAACCGAAGTTCCGCACAATAGCGTGTCCTTCTTTTTAGTTATATAAGAAACCCAACAGTTATTTCATAAAATAGGAAATCATGAAAAACTTCAAATTAGCCCTTACAACACTCGCCCTTTCAGGTATGGTTGTGCTTAACTCATGCGAGGAGAATCGTTCTTCTGCAACGGGTTGGGAATACAACAATCCCGACAACGGAGGTTTCGATCGTGTTGAGTATGCAGGTCAGGAAACCGGTCCAGGTTTAGTATTCATTGAAGGCGGTCGCTTCTCAATGGGTCGCGTTGAAGATGACGTAAACTACACCTGGGATAACTTGCAAACCCCTGTAACCGTGAGTTCATTCTATATGGATGAGACAGAGGTAACTAACCAGCATTGGTTAGATTATCTGCGCTGGTTAGAGATGGTGTATGCAGATTCTTACCCCGAATTAATTGGTCGTGCGCTTCCAGATACTAACTGCTGGAGACAAAAGGACCAAGACATGGAGAAATACGTAGAGTTATACTTGCGTCACCCAGCCTATAAGGATTATCCTGTAGTAGGTGTGAGTTGGTTACAAGCTAATGACTACTGTTCTTGGAGAACAGACCGTGTAAACGAGCAAATTTTGGTTCGTGAAGGTTTTCTCGCGCACAACTTAGCTGCACAGGGTGCAGATGAACATTTCACTACGGAAACATATTACAACGGACAATACGAAGGAGAGCAATTGGGAGAAGGTCTTCCAAACTACAATCCTAAAGGAGATCCTTTCCGTAAAGTAAGAATGGAAGATGGAATTTTATTGCCTCGTTACCGCTTGCCTAATGAGGCTGAGTGGGAATACGCGGCAATGGCTCTTATTGGAAACTCATACCAAGAATTAATTACAGATCGCAGAACATACCCATGGAACGGTCACTATGTCCGTAACGGAGACAACGGAACAGAATACTTTGGAACCATGCGCGCGAACTTCATGCGTGGAACGGGAGATGCAATGGGTGTTGCTGGTTACTTAAATGATAACGCGGATATTACTGCTCCTGTTTACCAATATCCACCAAACGACTTTGGCTTGTACAACATGGCTGGTAACGTTTCTGAGTGGGTATCAGATGTCTATCGTCCGCTTACCGACGATGATCGTTCTGAATTCCGTCCGTTTAGAGGTAACGTGTACAAGACGAAAACTGTGAATAGCGATGGTTCTGTTGCAGATAAATTAACCTACAACGTATACGATGTAGATGAAGTTAAAAAGTATTTGGAGAGCTTGCAAGATTCTTCTTTGATTACACGTAGCAAATACGGAGAGAAGGATATTCAAGTGTTGGATCAAAGTTTAGTGAAAATTAGTCAAGCAATTGAAAAGCGCGACCAGCGTCGTGAGGAAGAGTCTATGGCTATCATGGATGAAATTATGGAGTTGATTCGTAGTTCCGAAGCAGATATCGCTTACACAATGGTCGATAACATTGAGAACTTCATCGTAAGCACTTCAGGTCGTCAGAAAATGAGAAACGTTTCGTTGGAAGAAAACATCAACAGAACGAATTACCGTAAAGCAGACAATATTGATTTCAATGATGGTGATTTCCAAAGTAGTTCAAAATACTTGGATGCCGATTTTGAAAATCGTGCAGATCGCATGTATGACTATGGTAAGACAACCTTGGTGAATAACAGATCACGCGTATACAAAGGCGGTAGCTGGGAAGATCGTGTGTATTACAACATTCCAAGTACAAGAAGATTTATGGACGAAAGAAAATCGAGTCGTTCTCTCGGATTCCGTTGCGCTATGGACCGCGTAGGTTCACCATCGGGTATCGGAGCGAAAGGAGAAGAATAATCTTTTCAAAAATATCAAAACATTACACCCCGCATCAGCGGGGTGTTTTATTTTAGCACCATGATTGAATTCATTTTTAAAAAATTTCTAGAAGAACGAAGCGTCACCACAGATACGCGTAATGTGCGGACGAATGATGTTTTTTTTGCATTGAAAGGAGATAATTTCAATGGGAATCATTTTGCCCAACAGGCGCTGGATTCAGGCGCCTCGCTAGTAATCGTAGACGAAGAAGTAAATGTTTCTTCAGATCGACTCGTCCGTGTAGAAAATAGTTTACATACCCTTCAAGCGCTAGCAAAGCGCTACCGCGAAACTTTTACATTTCCTGTTATCGGGATAACCGGAAGCAATGGTAAGACCACCACGAAAGAGCTCATGCGGGAAGTATTGAGTATGAAGTTCAGGACATTCGCAACACAAGGAAATCTGAATAATCACATAGGAGTTCCACTTTCCTTGTTAGCAGTTCCTGCCGATTGCGAAATAGCAATCATAGAAATGGGAGCGAATCACCAAAAGGAAATCGCTTCTTACTGCGAATACGCTATGCCTGATTATGGCGTCATTACAAACATTGGTAAAGCTCATTTAGAAGGATTTGGCGGAGTAGAAGGAATAATTAAAGGAAAGGGAGAACTATTCGATTATGTTGATTCCCACGGTGGAATGTGCCTAGTGAATACTGAATTGGTTCACCTCAATACCATGGCGGAATCCATTCAACATAAAAAATATGGATTCAAAACGGGCGGATTTCATCTGCAGACGGTAGCTGAACATCCTACGCTCTCTTTTGAGTTTAGCGTTCCTTCCGACGATAGTCCATTTACTTGTCACGCGCAAATGGCAGGGACGTACAACTTATTTAACATGGCTACAGCCATTGCAGTTGGATATGAGTTCGGAGTTTCTTCTGAGCAGATGTGCAAAGCAATTGAATCTTATACTCCCGAGAACAATCGCAGTCAGTGGTGGAATTCTGGGAAGAATAAAGTTATTCTTGATGCTTACAACGCCAATCCAAGTAGCATGGAAGCGGCCTTGGTCAGTCTTTCTAAAATGGAGAATACCTTTTTCATCATTGGTGATATGTTCGAAATGGGTGAATACGCAGAGGTAGAACATAGAAAGATTTTTGAGCTCACAAAAGAGCTTGGTCTTCAAGGAATTTTTATCGGTAAGGAATTTCAATCAGTGGGTGTCACGGAACTTTTGAATGCTCAGAATGCATTGGAATATTTGGGGTTGAACGAAGTGAAGGGCAAAATAGTTTTGTTGAAAGGTTCGCGCGGAATGCGTTTGGAACAATTGAAGGAAGTGATTTAATGGTTGTATTTTCGTAAAAAAATAAAAGATGAATTTTGTAGAGGAGTTGCAATGGAGAGGAATGTTACACACGAGCATTCCAGATACTGACGCCCACTTAAATGCGCAAATGCGCAAAGCATATATCGGATTCGATCCAACGGCTAGCTCGTTGGGCGTGGGGAATATGGTTCAGATTATGACCCTGCTTCATTTTCAACAAAGTGGACATAAGCCCGTAGCCCTTATTGGTGGTGCTACCGGAATGGTTGGTGATCCAAGTGGTAAATCTGCAGAAAGAAATTTATTGGGTGAAGAAGAACTTCGCTACAACCAAGAATGTCAGCAAAAGCAATTGGAGCGTTTCCTAGATTTCAATTGTGGAGACCGTTCTGCGGAAATCGTAAACAACTACGATTGGTTTAAGGAAATGGGTTTCTTGGAATTTATTCGCGATGTGGGAAAACGCTTGACTGTGAATTACATGATGGCGAAGGATTCAGTGAAAAACCGAATCAGCGGAGAGGATCGGGAGGGTATGAGTTTCACCGAATTTACCTACCAACTTATTCAGGGATACGATTTTTATTATTTGTGGAAGAATCATGGGATAACCATGCAAATGGGCGGTTCAGACCAGTGGGGAAACATTACCACAGGAACAGAATTGATTCGTAGAATAGACGGAGGAAGTGCTTTTGCATTGACTACCCCGCTTATAAAAAAGGCAGACGGAACGAAATTCGGAAAAACGGAAAGTGGAAATGTGTGGCTCGATGCTGCACGCACTTCACCCTATAAATTTTATCAGTTTTGGTTGAATGCGAGCGATGAGGACGCGAAGAATTTCATTCGCATTTTTACATTGAAAGGAAAAGAAGAAATTGAAGCATTGGAAGCGCAACATGCGCCAGACCCTGGTATGCGTGCTCTTCAAAAGGCTTTGGCAGAAGATATAACAACGCGGGTGCATAGCGCGTCAGATATGACCCAGGCCATTCAGGCTTCAGGAATTTTATTCTCGAAAGACAGCACATTCGATTCGTTGCCGAAGGAGATGTTGTTAGATATTTTCGAAGGTGTTCCGCAGGGTACAATAAGCAAAACTGAAATAGAAGCGGGTGCAGATATCGTCGAAGTTCTCGTTAACTCAGGATTCCTTCCTTCTAAAGGCGAAGCCAGACGAGCGTTACAAGAGAATAGCATTGCGGTGAATAAAGAAAAAATTGGGATTGATACCAAGATTGATTCGAGTCATTTGATTCATGGAGAGTTGGTCATTCTTCAACGCGGTAAGAAAAATTACTTCTTGTTGAAATGTCTTTAAAATAAGCAGGGGTTCCCTTTGGAACCCCCTGCTTATTTTGTTTAGGAAATCATATCACCAAATTGTCCTGCCCAACACATTTTAATTCGGCTAAGAAGTTAGAAACTTCTGTAATTAAGACGAGGAAGAAAATAAATGGTTGCCTAGGACTCTGAAAAAAGTAAATTACATCCTCTAATCTCGGCGTGATTCATTCTTCCGAGTATTTCGAAGGTCCCATTTTCATGGACAATGCCCAGGTCTTCAGTGGCAATAAAGGCACAAGAATTCTGATTGGCCAAGTCTATAATATTCAATGCCCCTCTTTTTCCATTAGGTAAAAGTGCAAGTGGATCTTGAAGATCTCTGCAAACGACTTTCATCCAAGGTGGGCATTCAAAAATTCCATTTCCTTTTGAATATGCTTGAGAAAAAAGTTCAGTCATTCCGTACTCACTGTGAATTACGTTCACCTGAAAGGCTTGACAAAGCTGGGCGTGAAGCTCACTTCGCGTAAGCTCTTCCCGTCTTCCCTTCATTCCCCCGGTTTCCATGATGGTCGTGTGTTTTAGCAACATTGGGAATTCTTCTGAAAAATCGAGCAGTGCAAATGATACCCCAATCAACAATGTTTTTAAGCCCATTGATTCGTTTTGAACAAGTTGATTATGCAATGCATCGAAATTGTCTAGAAAAAATCCGGAAGTGCCATGCGCCTCAGGTAGTAGGGCATTCACCATGTATACCAGAGAGGAATTGGTACGTTCTAAATACGAAGGAAGCAAAGCTAAAATGCTGACCTCTTCAAGTGGCCTTTCCAAATATTTCTTGAATGTGGGTAAGAATGATTGCTTGTAAAGCGACAGGTCGTTGACTAAATGCTGACTGCGGTTTCCGCCTGTGCCGCTGCTTTCGAAGGTGTGAACTATTGGTTCGTCTTGACAAACACGATGGGTTTTGAAAAACGAAATAGGTAAAAATGGAATTTCATTCCAAGAGGAAATTGTATGAGAATCATTTCCAAGGGCCTTGCAAAAGGCCTTATAAACTGAGGATTTATCAAGTTGCTTCTGAAAAGTCGCTAGCGCAAGCGTGTTAAAATTTTCGGAAGTTGTTTGTGTAAAATCCATTTTGTTCATCTCTGAAATACCTTTCGTTCTTTATCTTTACAAAGATGCGAAAGATTGGGACACCCCTTTTTATTTTCCTGGCACTAGTTGTAACTAGTTGCTTAAAGGTCGAGACTTATCCAGATGAGCCGAGCATTGAGGCTGTGCGATTGACGGTTAGCAGTGATAGCGCTTTTTTACAAGTTGATTTTATTGATGGCGATGGAAATGTAGGTCTCGGTCAGTCTGATACTTCAGGAGTTTTCGGCGCATGCGATACGCGTTACAATTTGTTTTGTGTTTACGAAGAGTTGCGCAATGGAACATGGATGCAAATAAGCGAAGAACCTTGTTTAAATCCGAATGCAGTCCCGTTCTATTACCGCGTACCGTGGGCAACTCCTCCTGGTCAAAACAAAACACAAAAAGGCACCATTACAGTTCAGATGTACCCCGGTTATTACTTAAATAGCGGTTTTGACACCTGCAGATTTTCAGTGCGCATTTGCGATAGAGATTTAAATTTTTCCAATACCGTATATTCTCCTGTTTATTTAAAGCCATAAAAAAGACCCGCCGAAGCGAGTCTTTTCAGAGGTTATTCTATTCGAATTAATTCGATAATCGGTTCCTTAATTCTAGATCAATAGCGTCTAGGAAATCTTCAGTGGTTAAATAATGTTCTTCGCGTGTTTCACTTCCGTGAATACAAACTGCAAGATCCTTTGTCATTTTTCCACCTTGAACCAAATCCACACAAACCGTTTCAAGTGTTTGCGCAAAAGTGATTAACTCTTGGTTGTTGTCTAATTTCCCACGGAAAGCAAGTCCTTGAGTCCATGCAAAAATAGAAGCTATCGGATTGGTAGAAGTCTTCTTTCCTTGTTGGTGCTGACGGTAGTGACGAGTCACTGTTCCGTGAGCTGCTTCTGCTTCCATAGTCATTCCATCTGGAGTGATTAAGGCCGAAGTCATAAGTCCCAATGAACCGAATCCTTGCGCTACGATATCACTTTGAACGTCTCCGTCGTAGTTCTTACATGCCCAGACAAATCCCCCGTCGCTCTTCAAACAGAAAGCCACCATGTCATCGATTAAGCGGTGTTCGTAGGTGATACCTAACTCAGCGAATTTTGATTTGAATTCATTCTGATATACTTCTTCGAAGATGTCTTTGAAACGTCCGTCGTAGTGTTTCAAAATAGTATTCTTAGAAGAGAAATATAAATTCCAATTGCGCATAATGGCTTGGTTGAAACAACTGCGAGCGAAACCATAGATGCTCTCGTCTGTGTTGTACATAGCCATTGCAACGCCATCGCCGTCGAAGTTAAATACTTCCCAAGACTTTGTTTCACCAACATCTTCTGGGGTGTAGGTCATGGTTAATTTCCCTTTCCCTTTGATTACAGTATCCGTTGCACGGTATTGGTCTCCAAAGGCGTGACGTCCAATGTTAATAGGTTTCGTCCAGCCTGGAACCAACTTCGGAATGTTGTTGCAAATGATTGGCTCACGGAAAACAGTTCCACCTATAATGTTACGAATAGTTCCGTTTGGAGACTTCCACATTTTCTTCAATCCAAATTCTTGAACACGCGCTTCGTCAGGAGTGATGGTGGCGCACTTAACCGCGACATTGTATTTCAAAGTAGCTTCTGCAGACTCAACAGTTACGCGGTCGTCAGTAGCATCACGATTCTCCATTCCTAAATCGAAATATTTAATGTCAAGTTCAACGTATGGAAGAATTAATTTGTCTTTGATGTATTTCCAAATGATACGAGTCATTTCATCGCCATCCATTTCAACAATGGGATTGGCTACTTTGATTTTATTCATGTCTTGATTGATTAGGGTACAAAAATAAATCGGGAGCTGCTAATTAAAGCGAGCTCCCGATGTTTTTTCAGTTTTTATTTAAAAACTTAAACTTGCTCGCGCTTAGAGAAGAAGAATGAACCTTCAATGGCCGCATTCTCGTCGCTATCTGAACCGTGAACTGCGTTAGCAGCAATACTTGTAGCAAACATGCGACGGATAGTTCCTTCGTCTGCTTTTGTAGGATCAGTAGCACCAATAAGTGTTCTGAAGCTTTCAACAGCGTTATCTTTTTCAAGAATAGCAGCCACGATTGGTCCGCTAGTCATGTATTCTACTAATTCTCCGTAGAATGAACGCTCTTTGTGAACCTCGTAAAAACGAGAAGCATCTTCTAGAGTAAGTTGTGTTAATTTCATTGCGCGGATAGTGAATCCTGACTCAATGATTTTGTCAATGATTTTTCCTGTGTTACCAGCAGCTGTTGCATCTGGCTTAATCATCGTAAAAGTGCGGTTTCCTGACATAATAAATATTTTGGATTGCAAAAATACAACATTCCCATTCTAAATTCGCTGAAAATTAACTGAGATGAATTCAAATCTTACTTCGGCGCAAGCCATGGAATTGGAAGACAATTATGGAGCTCACAATTACCATCCGATTCCGGTAGTCATTGCGAAGGGGAAAGGCGCGAAGGTTTGGGATTTAGAAGGGAAGGAGTATTTCGATTTTCTTTCGGCTTATTCTGCAGTAAATCAAGGGCACTGCCATCCGAAAATTATTCAAGCATTGAAAGATCAAGCTGAGAAAGTAACACTTACTTCTCGTGCGTTTTATAACAGTGAATTGGGGACCTATGAAAAGTTCATTACTGAGTATTTCGGTTATGAAAAAGTTCTTCCGATGAATACGGGTGTTGAAGGCGGAGAGACTGCTGTAAAGCTTGCACGCAAGTGGGGTTATAAGGTGAAAGGCATTGCAGACAACCAAGCGATAATAGTTTTTGTTGAAGGGAATTTTTGGGGAAGAACATTGGCTGCAATTTCTACTTCTCAGGATCCTAGCAGCTATGCAGGCTTTGGTCCTTATATGCCTGGTTTTCTATCTATTCCGTACAATGATTTGAATGCATTAGAAACTTGTTTATCGAGCGATCCGAACATTGCAGGATTCATGTTCGAACCTATTCAAGGGGAAGCGGGCGTTGTTGTTCCGCATGAAGGATATTTAGCGGGAGTGCGTGCGTTGTGCACGAAGTACAATGTGTTGATGATTGCAGATGAAGTTCAAACCGGATTGGCGCGCACAGGAAAAATGTTGGCTTGCGATCATGAAAATGTAAAGCCCGATATTTTAGTTTTAGGAAAAGCGCTTTCAGGAGGAGTTCTTCCGGTAAGTGCGGTTCTTTCAAGCAATGAAATTATTCTTACGATTAAGCCAGGTGAGCACGGTAGCACCTACGGCGGAAATCCGCTGGCTTGTGCTGTTGCAACAGCCGCGTTGGAAGTGCTTCGAGATGAAAACATGGCAGAAAATTCAGAGCGCTTAGGAGAATTATTCAGAAGCGAAATGAGAAAACTTCAAAGCGAAGTTTCGTTGGTTACGCTTGTTCGCGGGAAAGGATTGTTGAACGCTGTGGTGATCGATGATAACGAAGAGAGTGAAGCGGCTTGGAATATTTGTGTAGACCTTGCGAATAATGGTTTACTGGCCAAGCCAACCCACGGAAACATTATTCGTTTTGCTCCGCCGTTGTGTATCACTGAAGCCGAGATTATGCAATGCGTTGAAATTATTTCAAACGTCGTTAGAGCTCACGCCAAGAAGTAAAACGAAAGGGTTATAACCAACCTTTCGATTTCATCCAATCGTCGTTGAACATCTTGCCTAAGTAGCGAGTTCCGTGGTCGTGAAAAATGACTACCACAACATCTCCTTCTTTGAATCTATCTTTCATTTGAATGACACCAGCCATGGCTGATCCTGCGCTGTTTCCAGCGAATATCCCTTCTTCTTTTGCAATTTTACGTGTGTAAATCGCAGCGTCTTTGTCGGTTACTTTTTCAAAGTGATTGATCAAGTTAAAGTCAACATTTTCAGGAAGGAAATCTTCACCAATTCCTTCGGTCACGTAAGTGTAAATTTCGTCTTTGCTGTAACTTCCAGTCTCTTTGTATTGCTTGAAAATTGAACCATAAGTATCTATTCCAAGTACTTGAATATTCGGATTTTTTTCTTTCAAAAAACGAGCGGTTCCGGAAATGGTTCCACCTGTTCCAACACCAACAACCAAGTGCGTAATCTTTCCATCTGTTTGATCCCAAATCTCTGGACCTGTAGATTCGTAATGCGCTTGAGCATTGCTCGGATTGTCATATTGATTCGGCTTCCAAGAATTTGGTGTTTCTTTTTCTAAACGTGAAGAAACGCTGTAGTACGAGCGTGGATCTTCTGGATCTACATCTGTTGGACAAACAATTACTTCAGCACCTAACGCACGAAGCGCATCGAACTTCTCTTTACTCTGTTTGTCTGTACTTGTGAAAATGCACTTGTATCCTTTCATGATCGCCGCAATGGCTAGACCCATTCCGGTGTTTCCTGAAGTTCCTTCGATAATGGTTCCTCCTGGTTTTAATCTTCCGTCTTTTTCCGCATCTTCAATCATCTTCAACGCCATACGGTCTTTGATTGAATTGCCAGGATTAAAGGTTTCCACTTTTGCCAACACTAACGCTGGAATGTCTTTCACTATGGTGTTTAATTTCACCATAGGTGTATTGCCAATAGTTCCAAGAATATTTTCGTGATACTTCATACTGCGAAGGTAGGTTGGAAGATTTAATTTTTTCTGATCGACTCTGCTGGTCGGAAGGTTGATACATACAGCGATGGAAGAATCATGGCCAATACACACACGCAAAGCGTAAGCGCATTCAACACAACTATTTCCGTAGGATTCATGAGAATGGGAATTTCAGAAACGTAGTAATTCGCTGGATCTAATTTGAAAAACCCGGTGTATTTCTGAAACAGAGCGATTCCAATACCGAGGACATTTCCAATTATTACTCCCTTTCCAATGATGTGTGCAGCGTGCCAAAGGAAGACGCGCAACAAAATTGGATTCGGTAATCCCATGGATTTTAATGTTCCAATAAACGATTGTCTCTCGAGAATGAGAATAAGCAATGCAGAGGTCATGTTCACAATGGATAGCACTACCATTAGAACCACAATGATTACAACGTTGACGTCTAACATTTCCAACCAAGCAAAGATTTCTGGATTGCGGTCGGTGAGGGGAATGACGAACAAATCATACGGAATAGCTTCCCACAAGGGATCTCTCACTTGCTCAAGCGCTTCATAATTTTCAACTTGAACTTCATACCCACCAATGTAATTCACTTCGCTTCCGCGTAAGTTCGAATAAGTCCATCGCGGAGTAACGAATTCATTCTCGCCGTGAGCTGGGAATTTTAGGTGAACGTAAGTGGTGTCCGGAATTTGATAAGGCGCAGTCGTAATTAAACCGAAGGTAGTGTCGCGCATTTCCAAATAATAGATAGGATCCTTAGCAGGCCTTCCGTCGAGCCAATGTTGTTCGAATTCCCCGTTGTTCCCGAAGCCAATAGGAGTAATGAAAGTGAGCAACGGTACCGTTGCCGTATCTACCACAATTTGTCCTTGAAGTCCCCATCCACCGAATTGCTGCAGATAGGCGAGGTGAACGAAAATAAATTTCTCGTCATACTCTTCGAGTTCCGTTTTATAGGTTCCAACCAGCGTGAAATTTTGTTGTTGAATATCGTCTTCGCTGTTCACGATATATAAACTCATCTTCTGTCCCAATTGAAGCGCTAGTCGATTGGCAATATATTCAGACAAAACAATTTCAGCTTCAGGAAGTGTATCCGCTTCGTAAGTCAACTTCATGACTCTTCCTTGCGTAAGTACACTGTGCAAAAAAGTGGTGTCGTATTGTTCCTCGATTCCCTTCGCAACAACACCTGACAATCCAGCCTTTGACTCCACAATGGCAGGCTTTTGAGCATAAACACTGATGTTTTTTATGCCTGGAATTTTCTTTAATTCTTGAATTAAGGTTTTATCGTAGAGCAACGGCACCGATTCTTGTGCGGCATTATCACCGTTTGAAACAATTTGAAAATGTCCGCCGAATCCTATAACTTTTTGTCGCACTTCCGATTGAAATCCTTTCACAACGGCCAATGCAAGTATCATAAGTGCAATTCCTATTGCTACTCCCCACATAGCAATGCGGACAATTGGCTTAGAAATACGCCCATCGTCGCTTGCCTTCAACATGCGAAAAGCTAAGAAAGAGGCTAGTTTAAAAGATTTCATTGCGGCTCAAAGTTAGGACTTCGACATTGGAAAGTTACTAACTTCATTTATTTCGGTTCGATTTTGGTTAAGAATGAACAAAATTTGTGTGCCCATGAAACACATTCGTTTTCATCTCATATTATTTGTTGTTTTACTGTTAAGCATGGTTCAGGTGCTTGCGCAAGTCTCGGGTGCCTCAAACACAGGTGCCTACTTCGGATTATTAAGGAATACGCGTGTTGCTGTTGTTGCCAATCAGACAAGTGTTATTGGTAATGTGCATCTTGTAGACACGCTTTTGGCTAGCGGAATTCAAGTGGTGAAAATATTCGCGCCTGAACATGGTTTTCGAGGCGAAGCCGGGAACGGTGATCATGTGAATGACGGCACGGACAAAAAAACGAAGCTCCCCATTATTTCATTATACGGAAATCACACAAGACCTACTGCAGAGATGCTCGCCGATGTAGATGTGATTGTTTTCGATATTCAAGATGTTGGGGTTCGGTTCTATACTTTTTTGGCCACCATGCAAGAGGTTATTGAAGCAGCGGTTTTAAGCAAAAAGGCTGTAGTTGTTTTAGATCGACCAAATCCGAATGGTTACTACGTTGACGGACCTGTAATGACAGATAAAAAGTTGTATTCGTTTGTGGGGCAGCTTCCCATTCCAATTGTACACGGATGCACACTCGGTGAATTAGCGGAAATGATCAATGGGGAAGGTTGGCTAAGTGGTGGAAAATCTTGCGAACTAACGGTTATCCCCTGCAGCGATTATACTCACAATTCTTATTTCGAATTGCCAATCAAACCTTCTCCAAACTTACCCAACATCACTTCCATTTACGCTTATCCAAGTTTATGCTGGTTTGAAGGAACTTGCATAAGCATAGGGCGAGGAACAGATCTTCCCTTTCAGCAATTTGGATTTCCAAATTGTAAAGTGGGTGAAACTACTTTCACTCCCAAAGAAATACCCGGCGTGTCTACCAATCCCCCTTTCGAGAATCAACTTTGCAAGGGAGCGAAGGTTAGTTTCGAGAAACGTCCCACGCAATTGAATCTTTCATGGCTCATTAGCATGTATTCAAACTATCCGAATAAAGATAAGTTTTTCACGTCTGCCAATTTTTTCGATAAGTTAGCTGGGACAACCCAACTAAGGAAGCAGATAATTGGAGGTGTTGGAGAGGATGTTATTCGCCTCTCTTGGCAGAACGATTTAGATGCCTACAAGGCAATAAGAAAAAAGTATTTACTCTACACCGATTTCAATTAAATATGAATATTTCAATTAAACTTTTTCTTCTTTCCATTGCATTTTTTTTAAGTGGAAAAAGTGCATTCGCGCAGTTGGAAAACACCACCCGTGATGTTGCTCGAAAGCATCCGAACGGAAAACCTTACGTTGTTGTATATATGAAAAACACCACAGGTGAAATTGTGAAGGAGGAGGTCTACTATTCAAATGGAAATTTAGAGTGGGAAGGATTCTACAAGCGTTCCATCGAGGACGGTTCGTGGAAGTATTATTACCCGAGTGGAAAATTAAAAAGCAATCAGTATTACACCAAAGGAAAAGAGAACGGCGTATTTCTAGACTATAATGAAGAGGGAAAACTAATTAAGCAGAGTTTATTCAAAGACGGTAACCTCGTTTCGGAACGAAGTTTTTAATCTTATTTTTTCGGAAGCCACTTGTTTTCTTCAGCACCAAGTTCTTGCGCAGCAGCGCGAGAAAGAGTGAACAAATAATCGGAAAGTCTATTCAGATATTGAATGAAAATCGGATTCACGGTTGAAAGCTCCGCAAGGGCAGTAGCAGTGCGTTCCGTTCTTCTGCAGACGGTTCGCGCAATGTGAATGTGTGAAACTGTTGCATGTCCACCAGGAAGAATGAAATGCTTCAATTCAGGAAGCAGGGCTGTCATTCGATCAATCTCCATTTCAAGAATTTCAGCTGCGTTTTCAGGAAGGGCTGGTAATTGAATTTTCTCTGCTT
>JBILTF010000052.1:0-15841 GCA_044371675.1 Flavobacteriales bacterium | reverse complement strand
GAACGATCGAGTTTTTGAAAAGCATTACCCAAGTTGTACCAAGCGGCAAAGCTATATGGATGTTCGTCTATGAAATTTTGGAAGTAGATTGCGCACACAGCGGGAAGTCCTGCCATTTCAAAACAAAATGCAATCTCATAAAGCAGTGTCTCGTTTTCTGGACTTCGTTCAATTCCGGTTTTTAAGGTATTGATTGCCTTTTCGTATTGCTCGAGGTTTTCATACTCTAATGCAATCTCTAAATACACATCGTCTATTTCTTCTTCTGAACAGATGAGCAATGCGCGCTTGTAATATTGAATGGCTTTGTTGTGCTCGCGTAATTGGCTGTAAACAGCAGCCATGGTCAAGAGCATTTCTTCGTTGTTCGGCTCGAATTTCTCTAAAACCTTCAAACGTGAAAGCGCCTTAGATAATTGACCAATGCCTGAAAGAAGTTGTACTTCTTTGATGATTAATGCGGTGTTATCTGGAAAAAGAGAATAAGCGTATTCAAGCGCTTTAATGGCCTTTTGGTAGCTGAGGTTCGCTTGGTAACCGTCTATGATTGCCTCAAGTTGTTCAACGTCGAAGTAGTATGATTCGTTTTGTTGAATCATTTGCTCGAAGCGCGAGATAAGGTCTCCTGTGTTGTGGTAATCTGATGGTTCTTCGCTCATTGAGTAATTTCAGAGTTCAAGTCAAAAATAACCAATAATTCGCCGAGATATCGATTAATATTTGAACACGTAATACACGAGTTTGATGTACTCGTTGAAGGTAGTAATGAGCCCAGCTTCAAAGGTCCACCACGACTGTGCCTTAAAGTCCTTGGTTTCAGTGCCGAAGAAATGCACCACAATCCCTTTTTCTTGAAACTTTTCGCCGAATACGAGCCTCATTCGACACAGATGGAAGTCGCTGCTGACCACCGAAATTTCCTTCAAATTGTTATTTATACAATAAGCCAGTATCTCTTCCGACTCTTCGTAGGTGCTCGTGGCTCTTCCCAGCTCAGTCACGCGAAGCGAATCGACTCCGCTTTCAAGCATGCATTTTCGTGTGAGGTTTGAGGCGGTGTAGTTCAAGCCTAAGGCACGCATTTCATTCAGTGTATCTCCTCCGCCTGTGCATATAAATTGAGCAGTTGGAAATTCTTCGGCAAGAGAAGTCGCTCCCTTTCCTCGTTCGAATCCATTTCCACCTAAAACAAAAAATGTATTGTTGGTAGAAGTTGCAGCGGGCGACTCAGCTACCGTCAGAAAGTGTCCTATTCCACCTAAAATAGAATTTCGGTAAATGAATAAACAAATGAAAAAAGTGAGCGTTACACCGAGCAAAATCCATTTCCAAACTTTACGAAGTTGTTGCCAAGTAGGAAGTGAGGTGAAGTAGGTATAGGTTTGATTCTCTTGATTTTTCAAATTGAAAATTTTACACTAAGGTAACGTTTTCTCCGAGCAGGCTTGCATAATCCGAGGGCGCTTCTAAATTCAAGGCGTCGTGAATAGCATCGAGTTCTATTTTTTTTATGTCGAAATTATCCTGATAGGCCGTTGTGTTGAACCACTCGGTTGCAGCGGCTGTAGATATTTCGAATCGATTCGAAACACGGAAGATATTTTCTTCATCTTTCATGAAAGCTTCGCAGCGCTCGTTCATGAGTTGCAACACTTTTTGAATGGATTCGCTTTTTTGCTCAATCGCATTGTTATTGGCTACAGCTACAAATCCGCACCAAGGCGCATGAAATGTATCTAAGAAACACAAATGTCCTTTTTTTACCGATGGAATGGACGTGTACTTTTCCCAATAGAAATAATCGCTTTCGCGGTTCCTCAAACTTTGAATGGCATTTTTCAAATTCGCAACTTCAACATATTGATCATCGGAAGGATGAAAGCCCAATTGCTTAGCATGAATGCGCGCCATCAGATGAGAGCCTGATCCTCTTCGTGAAATCGCATA
The DNA here is from genome assembly GCA_044371675.1 of Flavobacteriales bacterium. Taxonomy (GTDB): domain Bacteria; phylum Bacteroidota; class Bacteroidia; order Flavobacteriales_D; family Sanyastnellaceae; genus CAIZGX01. The sequence goes on along the minus strand of JBILTF010000052.1, from coordinate 13,894 downwards.
TTTTCTGTTGTGGTTGGAAGTGATGCGTGGGGTGTCTGCATACCCTCCGTAGATGCCCCACGTTAAAGGGGTTTTGGTGTAAACTTTAACAATCTTCGCTTTTAATCCGCGATGAAAGGCGCTCACAAACCCTTCGGTAAGCATAAGCGCCACATCGAGATCTCCTTCTTGAAGAGCTTCCGTCATTACGCCGGTCCCACCTGCGAAGTAGGTCCAAGACACTTGAATGTTTAATTCGCTGAATACATCTTGCTCCAACGCAAGTTGCCAGGGTAAGTTGAAGTGTTCGGGAACACCTCCAATACGTAACGTAATTTTGTCTTTCATTTTAGTAGCTGCCGTTCCACTTCCTTAGGAACCACTCAATGCTGAGAAACGACAAAAGTGCAACTAAAAGGGGCGCCCAATCTATGAGTTCTCTCACTTTTTTCTCTTCGAAGGAGACACTTGTAATCTCTTTTCTACTTCGAATTTCATTCACTAGATCGTCGACAGCCGTTGCATTAAATCGTTTTCCGTTGGTGCTGGAAGACAATTGTTCTAACAATTGGAAGTCTGCAATTGTTCGTGCAGTTTCCACAGAAATATTATTCACGGTGAATCCGCCCGATTTCATAAATTCTGTCGTTCCATTGAAAGCTTTCGCGGTGTATGAATATGCGCCCGGAGGAAGCATTCCGGCGTTCAACTGATATCCCGTGTTTGAAGGAGAGAATTGAAACGATTGAACGCTGTTGTCAGGGAATTTCAATTCCATGTTCACCTGCTGGTTCAAGACAGGCATGAAACTTTCGTCGTACAATTCAGCATTGAAATACACGAGTTCGTTTTCGGCAAAATTCTTTTTGTGTTGAATTCTGAATTTCTCTTTGTTTTCTTTTACGCCAATGAACTGAGTCGTTTGTGTAATAAATTGATTGAATACATCATGATTTTCTTCCATCTGAAACAATCCCACTTTCCATCTCCAAATTCCTTCTCCGCATAGCACTGCAATGCGATGTTCAGGTGTTCCCCCAAAACCGAGAAGAGGAACATCGGTCGCTATTTTTCCAATGCGCTGTGTAAGCAACGCTTGCACTTCCGGAGCAACAGCATAGTTCCCGAAAGGCACAGCCAATGGCGGAAGTAGAGGTAACGCCTGTGTGAATTCATTCGATAAAGAAAAATAACTGAAGGCGGGATTCAATGAGGCACTGATGTCGGAAAGTTTAGTCTGATATCCGTTCAATGAAAAACCACTTCCAAAAGTATTGAATGCGTTGAAATCGTTTTGAGCACCGAGAATAAACCAACAAGGTATTTTTGATTTGAATGCTTCTTGAATAACGTTGTTTCCTCTTCCACCTAGAGATGGAATTTGATAAGCAATGAGCATGTCGAATTTGTTCACGTTGTCTGTGAATGCATCAACGGTTTGAACAGATACTTCGTAATTTTCTTGAAGGCGCATCGCCTCTGCAATGGCTGTAATATCTGGGTGAGGAGCGTTGGCCAAAATGAGAACCTTCTGCCGATTATCTATGACTTCGATGTACAAAAGTTCGCTGTTGTTGCGCGTATTGTCTTCGTTGTTTATATGTTGAATAGTTAGGGTGTAAGCGTGTATTCCAACTTGATCGGCAGGCAATGAAAATTCAATATTTTTGAATTCTCTTTCAGAAGTGAAACTTACATTTTGTGAAGCCAATTGAACGCCGTTTTTAGAAACGGTCACTACCGTGCTTGAACCCTGTGCTTTGCGTCCTTCGACGTTCAGTCGAATAGGAAAGTTGTTTCCGAGGTAGGCTATTTTATTCGCACTCACATTCGAAATCAAAATATCGCGATGTAAGGTGGTGTCTCCTAGGCCAACTGTAAACACAGGGATATTTAGTTGTTTCAAATTGGAAACCGGATGCGGACCTTTGTTATAAAGTCCGTCGCTTGCAATCACAAGCGCTGTTAAGTTTCGTCCGCTGAAACGCGCGTCAATGGCGCGCTGCAATTTCCCGAAGTGCGTAATTTGATCAGAAAAAGCAGCGTCGCTTCCATCAGAAACATTGTCTCCAAAAAGCAATGGAACCACTTCGTAATCGGATCCGAGTTTCTCGGCAATTCCTTTCCAACTATTTAAAAATTCGGTTTGAATGAAATTAGAATCTTTCGCGGAAACAATCGATTGACTGTTATCGAGTGCCAACACAACAATCGGTTTTTCAATGCGCGTCTCAATGGTTTCTAATAGCGGTTGGAACAACATTAAAACAAGCAACGAAACAACAATGAATCGCATGCTCGCTAAAAGAAATTTAAATTGAGTTGACCAAGATTCTTTCGATGTTCCGAGAAAATAAAGAGCAGTGGCGTAGGCCAAACCTACCCAAACACAAAGGCTCAAGAGCCATGGAGATGCTTGAGTGATTAAGTGCGCCATAGCTTACATGTGCATACCGCCGCATACGTGAAGCGTTTGCCCGGTTACATAAGAACTTAAGTCAGATGCTAAATACAGAGTCGTGTTTGCGATATCGGTGGTAGTTCCGCCGCGCTTCAATGGAATGGTGTTTCTCCATTCTTCAACCACTTTCGGATCTAACTTTTCAGTCATCTCCGTTTCAATAAATCCAGGAGCAATGGCATTGCAGCGGATGTTGCGAGATCCCAGTTCTTGCGCAATACTTTTCGTGAATCCAATCATACCTGCCTTCGATGCAGCGTAGTTCGCTTGTCCAGCATTCCCCGTAACTCCAACAATAGAAGTCATGTTTATGATTGAGCCGCTTCTTGCTTTCAACATGGGCTTAATCACCGCTTTCGTTAAGTTGAAAACAGATTTCAAGTTCACACGAATAACTTCGTCCCATTGCTCTTCGCTCATGCGCATAAGAAGAGTATCGCGGGTTATTCCTGCGTTGTTCACGAGAATGTCTACGGTACCGAATTCAGCAACCACTTCGTCTACCAACGTTTGTGCTGCGTTGAAATCTGAAGCATCGCTTTTGTATCCTTTTGCTTTCACGCCTTTCGCAGCCAATTCTGCTTCGAATGCGCGTGCTTTTTCGTCAGATGACGCGTAGGTGAATGCTATAGTTGCGCCTTGATCGGCGAACACTTCAGCGATTCCTTTTCCTATTCCGCGAGATGCGCCAGTGATGATAGCGACTTTTCCTTCTAATAATTTCATAATAAACTATTTTTACAAATCTACTGCTTCTGCTATTAATTCAGCAATGTCTTTCACTGCTATGGTATGCTCTTGTTCGAAGTGCTTCACGCCATCGGTCATCATGGTGTTGCAAAACGGACATCCGGTTGCAATAACGCTAGGCTTCACGGCTAGCGCATCTTCCATGCGTTCAACGTTAACTTCTTTGTTTCCTTTTTCGGCTTCTTTGAACATTTGTGCTCCACCAGCTCCGCAACACAATCCGTTGGTTTTGCAACGTTTCATTTCAACCAATTCCGCATCGAGTGCTTGAATGAGTTGACGCGGTGCTTCGTACTCTCCGTTTCCTCTTCCGAGGTAACATGGATCGTGGAAGGTGATTTTCTTTCCTTTGAATTCTCCACCTTCAATCTTCAATTTCCCGGTATTCAATAATTCTTGAATGAGCTGTGTGTGGTGAACCACTTCATAGTTTCCGCCCAATTCAGGGTATTCATTTTTTAATGTGTTGAAGCAGTGCGGGCATCCGGTTACAATCTTCTTCACTTCGTAAGCATTCAAAACACTTATGTTTTGCATGGCCATCATTTGGAAGAGGAATTCGTTTCCTGCACGCTTCGCGGGGTCACCTGTACATGATTCTTCAGAACCTAAAATTGCAAAAGAGGTTTTTGTGTGGTGAAGAATTTTTGCAATGGCTTTGGTTATTTTCTTTGCGCGGTCGTCGAAACTTCCAGCACATCCAACCCAAAAAAGCACTTCTGGTGTTGTTCCTTCGGCCATGCAATCGGCCATTGTACGTATCTTGAAATCCATGTTGTTCGAATTATTCGGTTGTCCAGTCTGCACGATTCATAGCACTCATAGCCCAAGGCGCGCCGTTGTTTTCTACGTTGTTGAACATAGAGGTGATGCTATCGGGCGATTTAGATTCTTCCATGATTAAGTACCTGCGAAGATCTACAAGCACCTCCATTGGGTTAATGTTTATAGGGCAAGCATCTGTGCAGGCGTTGCATGTTGTGCATGCCCATACTTCTTCTTCAGAGATGTAATCTCGAATCAAACTCTTTCCATCTTCCACCCAAACACCTTTGTTCGCTGCTTTCGCATTTCCAATTTCTTCCATGCGATCGCGCACATCCATCATCACTTTTCTTGGAGAAAGTAATTTACCTGTTTGGTTCGCTGGACAAGCGGAAGTACATCTTCCACATTCCGTGCAGGAATATGCGCTTAGGAGTTGAGTGCGCTTCATGTCTGACACATCTTTCACTCCGAAACGAGTAAATTCAACGGGCTCGACAACCGCATTCGGATCAAGCATAAGCTTCACCTCATTCGTAACTGCTTTGTCGTTCGATAAATTTCCTGGTGCTTGCAGTTTGCTGAAATAGGTTGTTGGAAAAGCAAGTAGAATGTGCAAGTGTTTTGAATACGACAAGTACACGATGAATCCTAGGATTCCAACAATGTGAAACCACCAGCAGAAATGACTAATTCCTTCCAACGCCTCCGTAGAAAAATGCTTTAAGAACGGTTGTGAAATCTGACTCACCCAAAACGAAGGCACACGCGCTGGAGTAGCGCTGCGAACGGTTAACAAGCTATCAGCTGCATTCATGATTAAGAAAGCCTTCATTAAAAGGATTTCAGTAATCAAAATAATATTTGCATCGCGCTTCGGCCAGGTTTTCATTTCAGCCGATTGGAAGCGCTTAATCTTTCCAACGTTTCTTCTGATTAAGAAAACGACACAAGCGATAATTACCAATCCCGCTAACACTTCGAACAAATTAATTAAGAGTCTGTAGTAGCCTCTGAATCCAACAAACGAACGGTGCTCACCTGTAAGTCCGTCAACGATTATTTCAATTAGTTCAATATTAATAACGACGAAACCAACGTAGAGAATGAGGTGCATGAGTGCCACAAACGGGCGTGAGAACATTTTCCCTTGTCCGAAAGCCAAGAGTATCATGGTTTTGAGGCGTTCACCTTTGCGATCTGTTTCAGGACCTTTTTGTCCGAGGAATATATTTCCCTTTACAAACTGATATCTTTTGAAGATGAAGAATCCGGATACAACCAGAAGTAATGCGAATATGATTTGAGAGATCATAAATGATTTCGATTTTTAAATTGAAGAATTACTTACCACCTTTTTCTTGAATCATCTGATCAATGATCTTTTTCATGTCTTCCAACTCTGATTTAGAAAACTTATCTGCGTCGCGTCTTCCGAATAAAGAGAAACCAACGTAACTCTTTGGGTGGTTGCGCATATCGTCGAGTAGCAAGTCTAGGCTGTGTGTAGCGTTTACCAATTCATGATGAAGGCTGTCGTTATTCACGAGTTTACCCAACGTTCCTTGTCCGTTGTTCACCTTCGTCATAACCTCTTCAAAATGTCCCATTGCTTGGTCTACTTTGTAAAGTGTGGTGGTTAATCGAATGCGCGAAAGGGTGTCTGTGAATTGAGTTATGTTTTTGATGGCTTGATCAATTCGTTCGTTGTTTGCTTTAAGCGTGTTGGTTAGCGATTGAGCATTTCCAATAATTTCAGAAACTCTTCCAGTGTTGTTCGCGATAAGTACGTTCAAGTTTGCTGAAGTAGATTCCAAGTTGTTCATGGTTCTTTGCAGCGAGCTGAACAAAGTTGGAAGTCCTTCTGCTCCTGAGTTGTTAAGTGTACGTTGAAGGCTGGTGAGCACACTGTCTACTTCTTGGAAGATCTGAGTAGATTTTTGTTTAATTGGGTCGATTTCATTTTTCAAGGTTTCAGCAAGTCCTTTTTCAAGCACTGCAATCAACGTGTCTTTGGTGGTAGCCATAACGGAGCTGTCGCCCAAAACAATTTGAATGGCTTTCCCTCCGAAGAAATCGGAGTCGTAAATTTTAAGTTCTGAATCTTTCGGCACGGCAACGTCAGCATCGTTCAGTACTATTTCAACCACTAATCTGCCCGAACCGTTCGATTCAAGTTCAATGCTTTTAACAATTCCAATTTTAAAACCGTTGATGATAACCGGAGATGATACTTCGAGCCCTCCGATTTCTTCATAGATGGCGTAGTATCTCGTTTGCGTTGAAAAGATATTTACGCCTTTTAAAAAACTTACTCCGAAATACACGAGGGCGAGTATGACAATAACAACTGCTCCTATGACAACTTCGTTGCGTGTTTTTTTACCGCTCATTTCTGAATTTTTTTAAGGGCTTCTTCGTTACTGATTCGAATCCCGTATTCGAAGGCGACAACAAATGCTCCGCTGAAACCAGCATCGCGAAGAATTTTTTGATTCTTCTTGGCGTCGTCTAAACTTCGAGTGCTTCCAACCAGGTACTTATGTGCGCCGTTGCTAAGGTATTCCTCAATTCTTTCTAAACCTTTAAATTGCTTTGATTTTTTTTGAAGAGGAGAAGCAGAACTCAAGATTTGAACCTTGTATGCCACCTCTTCAACAGGAATCTCTTCCCAAATAAGTCCTTCGTATGCATTTTGAATCACCGGATGTTCAACAACGGCAGTCGGTGCCGGCGCATTCGTAGGCTGAATGTTGAAAAGTTTGCTTTGGTAATCCACAAACGCGCGATACACTGCCGAGCTTAATTCTTCTTTGGCAGCTTTGCTTTGCAGGTAGTCTTCTTCTTTGTTGTTGGAAAGGAATCCCAACTCAATGAGAATGCTGGGCATGTTCGTGAAGGTGATTACATAGTAAGGTGCTTGTTTCACACCCCGATTTTTTCGTCCCAATTTCACGAATTCGTCTTGCACATTCTTGGCTAGAAGAATACTCTTGTCTTGGTAAATGTTTTCACGCAGACTCATGGCGATGTAGGTATCCGGATTGTTCGGGTCGAAACCGTCGTAGTCTTTTCCTCCGTCGCTTTCCAAATAGATGGAAGCGTTTTCTCGCATGGCGTTGCGCAAACTCTCTTCCGATTTGTGCAAACCCATGACAAAGGACTCGGAACCCGAGGCTTCTGTATTTGGATTGGCGTTGCAATGCACACTTATGAAAAGGTCCGCGTTGTTCGAATTGGCAATCTCAACGCGGCGCTTCAGGGTAGGGAAGGTGTCGCCCGTTCTTGTATAAACTACTTTAACGTTGGGGTAGTTCTGCTCAATGAGTTTTCCAACTTTCAACGTGACATCGAGGGCAATGTCTTTTTCGGAAGTCTTGTACCGCCCTGTTCCCAAGGTTCCCGGATCGGTTCCTCCATGACCAGCATCGAGCACAACAATAAACTTTTTATCTGCCGTTACTAATTTCTTTGAAATGCGATACGCCGACCCCAAAGTGAAAACTAAGGCCACTAAAAAAATGTACAATAATTTTTTATGCATCTTCTGCATGGGTTTATTATCTCGATTGTTTAGCATAGCTTTGACACGTGAACGCAATTTAAACAAAACTATTTTTCTTTGTGAAGGCATGAACTTCCGACGCGCTCTAATTTTCACATGTGTGGTGTTGATAAGCTCCTTATTGAACCCGCTGGCTGCGCAGTCTGATTCATTGTCGCCAATGCCTGTTGACACCCTGTATTTTTCTTCGGAGGAGCAGGCTATGGAAGAAGTGCATTACTTCGGGAAGGACAGCACGGTCATGGATTTGATCAATGACCGCGTTTATTTATACGGGTTGGGCTCATACGTGACATACGGAGATTTGGAGTTGAAGGCCGGCTACATTGCCTTTTCATTGACCGACAACATCGCTTTCGCGAAGGGATTTAAAGATTCGGTTGGTGTTTATACAGGAAAGCCAATTTTCAAACAAGGAGAGACTTCGTTCGAAGAAGATTCGTTGGGATATAATTTCAAATCGAAAAGAGGAATTAGTTACGGTGTTCTCACGGAAGAGTCGGATGCGTATTTGCACACTGCCATTTCGAAGATGCAGGTAGACAAGACCATTCACATTCGAAAAGGAAAATTCACCACGTGTTCCAATCCGAATCCGCATTTCCATTTCCAATTATCGAAGGCCATTATTATTCCGAATGAAAAAATTGTCAGTGGTCCGCTTTATTTACAGTTCAGGAAAGTGCCTGTGCCTTTGGGATTGCCGTTTGGATTCTTTCCGAATAAAAAAGAGAGTACGTATGGGATTTTAATTCCCGGATATGGAAATGGAAGGGCGAAAGGATTCTTCGTTCAGAACTTGGGATATTATTTTCCCATTAACGATCACATTGACACGAGGATGTTGTTTGATGTATATACGGGCGGGTCGTGGAGCATAAAGAACATTACGAACTACAAGAAAAGATACAAGTATCAAGGGTCTTTCAATATTTCGAGAACTGTAAACAAGACAGGCTTCCGCGAATTGCCGAATTATTTACAACAATCGACCTTCAACATTCGTTGGAATCACACGCAAGATCCGAAAGCAAGACCGAATGAATCGTTCAATGCGAATGTGAATTTGGGAAGCTCTCAGAATTTCAGAAATAACTTGAACGCTACGCAACAAGATTTCTTAACCAGCACCTTCAACTCTGCGGTGCAATGGTCGAAGTCGTTTCCAGGAAAACCTTTTTCGTTGGCGCTTTCTGCGAATCACACGCAGAACACGCAATCGCGATTGGTTCAGATTACGTTGCCCTCTGCGGCGTTCAACGTGTCGCGTATTAATTTGTTGAAGAAGGTCTTTCCGAAATCTCCGATTGGAATTAACGCGTCGTTGAATACCGAGCAGCAGCTTTCGGCCTACGAGCAGCAGTTCGGACAGTTGACCATGAGTGAACTGCTGAACAAAGCAACCAGTGGGGTTCGCATGAATACCAGTGCGAGTACCTCTTGGAAGTTGGGACAATTTTTAACCTTGAATCCGTCTGCAACTTTTACGGGCTATGGCACCTGGAAAGTAGTTTCTCCGATTAGCGATGCGCAATTGGATACGGTTGCTGGATTTAAAGCAGCAGGTAATTGGTCTACGCAGATTTCAGCGAACACGCGGATTTACGGAACATTTGTGCGGAAGGGTGCGAAGAAGATTAAAGCGGTTCGACACATGATTCAGCCGAATGTAGGTTTCTCGTATACGCCTTATCAGAATTTTCAGCAGTTTGGATATTACGGTGTGAACGGCGAGTTCTTGGGGTATTCGGCGTTCGATGCGGCGCGGTTTGCACCAACGAGTTCTTCTCAGACAGCGAACATGAATTTTTCTATTAATCAGAATATCGAAGCGAAGGTTCGCGATGAATCTTCAGCGAAGGTTTCATATAAGAAGGTGAAGATTATAGATAGTTTTAGAACGAGCGCCTCGCGCAATTTCATGGCCGATTCGTTGCAATGGAGCAACGTGAATTTCTCGGCCTTTACATCGGTTGGGAAATTCTTAACCATGAACTATTCGTCTTCTTACAGCATGTACGATCGCGATTCGTTGGGTAGGAAGATTGACACGTTTTTGAATGAATCGCGAAAAGGAATTGCGCGCATGGAAGGAACTAATTTAGCATTGGGAATTGTTGTGCGCAGCAAGCAGGCGAAGCCCAGTGCGAATCAGACAGCAGCTAATCCGGCGGTTACACCTCAGCAACAAGAGATTCTTTCTACCAACGAGGCGTCGCTCATAGACTTTAATGTACCTTGGAATTTAAGTGTGAATTACAATTTGCGCATGAGTAAGAAGTGGTTGGTTGATCAACAGCGCGACAGCTCTATCTATACGCAGGCGGTAACGTTCATGGGCGATGTTGCCTTCGCGAAACGCTTGGCGTTGAGCTTCAACGGTGGTTACGATTTCAATTCGAAGGAGATGACAACGACAACGATTGGACTTCACGTTGATCTTCACTGTTGGGAGTTAAGTGCGAACGTGGTGCCGTTCGGACTTCGTCAGAGTTATTACATTCAGTTGAATATTAAATCGCCTTTACTGCAAGATCTGAAGTTGCAGAAGCGCGGGAATTTGGGAGAGGATTATTTGCTCTACTAGTCCGAAGGAAAAGGGCCTTTGACGAGGGCAACTGGCGTTGCGAGGGCGAATGAATTCGCGAGGGTCCGGTGGACTGGGGTTGCGGAGCAACGAATGTCTTTTGATTTCCTGTTTACGGAACACATTGGGTAGGCGTTTTTACATCCTCGGACGTTGAAAATGCCTCTTTACTTTATAGTCCTTCCATCATTAAAAGAAAATACCCTCGCTTATAAGGCTGAATTTATATTAAATGCTGCAACTCATGTCTTCACCACAGCATAAGGGTGACTTTATTTTACCCTCACAAGATGGACATTTTGAAATTTGAACGACTGTTCCATTGTCTAAGGTCAGATGATCATTCTGCAGTGGTAGGTTGCACTTTCCACAACTTGCTTTTACGGACATGCCGCACTTGTTGCATTCGTATGTATTCATAAATTTATTTTTTTTCTAAGTTAGTCTTGTTCACTTCAACTTTTAGGTGCAATGTAATAAACCTTTTTATATTTCCAATTACGAATCCCGATAGCTATCGGGAGGAATAGCGAAGTTCAAATAACGCAGTTCCAATGACGAAGTAACAAATACCACCTATTTATTTATCGCCTGCTCTTCTACCTGTGGACGATTTTTGCTTGGCATTTACAAATAACTTAACCACCATTTTTCTTTGTGAGCTTGTTTATACGCGTCAAATTTTTTGCATAATGGATAAAGCAAAGCAATAACAAAAATCCAAACAGCATAGATCACCCAAAGTGGAAAACCATATCCTCTTAATTCAGGTAATTCAGTTAACCAATCTTCTAATATCATTATTTTCCATCCAAACCCTGATAATTGGGCAAAAACAAGAGCAATTAGATGTACTAAATACAAATGCACGATGTAGTAGAAAAAAGGGACTCTTCCAAAAGTGCTAAAAAATTGAACCACTTTGCCTTTCAATTTTTCTGAATTTGCCAAGAAAAGAAATGCCACTCCCAATGTCATTAATAGGTAGTTTAGAGATGGAGGGTATTTGCTAGGATTTAAAAACGAAATCAAGTTTTTAGACCAAACGCCGCAATCTTTATAATGCAGTGGGTCGCCGTATAAATTAGTAAATCTTAAAATTAAAAATACGAGTAAGGCTAAAATTCCAATAGTATTAAACAGCTTCTTTCTTTTTTCAGCGGCATACGATTTATCATAAAAAGCACCAACATAATATCCCAAGGCCATTACGGCAACCCATGGTATTATTGGATAATCAACAATAAATTCAACGCCATCTGTTATTTTGAAAATATTACATTCGTGAAGTATTGCCCAAAACAGATTGCCATTATAGTGCACACTATCGAATAGGTTATGTCCAACAATAAGGAGTAAGCTAAAAACCAAAATAAATTTACGAGGCAGATGGACTAATGCAGCTAATACAATCATACTAATTCCTAAAGACCAAATAACAGATAGCCCTGGACTTTTAAAAGAAAGGTCGAAATACCATCCAAAATTAACAATGGTCATTTCGATAAAAACCAACCAAATCCCACGTTTTAAAAGAAAACTTGACAATTCACTTTTAGCTTTTCTTTTTCCAACCATAAAGGCAGAAGTTCCTGCAAGAAAACAAAAAATAGGCGCGCAAAAATGCGTGACAAACCTAGTAAAAAATATTAGTAAGGTACTTTGTGTTGGGTCTGCAGGGTCAAAAAAGAAAGCGGAATAATGAAAATAATCTCTGGTGTGATCGAGTGCCATAATTACCATAACCAAACCTTTTAATAGGTCAATAGATTCGATTCTGGATTTTGTAAGTGTTGGCATAATAAAGGTTGTGAGAGTTTTTATCTCTTTCGAAATTGCGTTAGATTCTTGATTCTTCGATAGGGGTACACATAACGGTTTCAGGCTTGGCTATGTGGCGGATTTTTAGTACAAAAGTTCAATAGAATTAATGCTTATGAACATTGCGCAAATGTTTCATAGAAGCACTTCAGCCGCCATATTGCCAAACCGATGTTCCACGCTGCTTTAAGTTGTAATGTTCTAATATTCTTTTTCGTGTAATTTATTTCTTAATAAAGATATATCCAGCTTTAGTTGCACCCCAAACTTGTTTCCCAGAGGCATCAAAGCCTTGATCCCAAGAGTGAAGTTCGCCATCTTTTAATTTTATTTTCGTTGTAGTATATTTTGCTCCTCGTAATTCAGAAGGACACTCGTTCTCCTTTGTTCCACCTTCATAAATGTCATTATTTTTTACTAGCGTAACCGTACAACCATCTTTTATTTCTATTAAATCAAAAGTCAGTTTTGCTTTTTTTTGTTTGTCATTTTGTAATCCAGCAAATGAAATAGCATCTTTTATGGTGTATATGTCGCTTGTAAATATGTTTGCAGAGGGATGTTGCAAATGGTATACTCTTTGGCGATAAGGGTTATCTAGTTTTGATGAAACGGCTTGTTCCACATACAACCATTTGCCATCGGTTCTATCGCTCCAAATGGGAGTCATAACAAGACTAATGTTGAAATAACTGGTGTCAGATTTAGACTGAAACTCACTTGAAAAATCACCTTGCATCAATTGGGAAAATTTTTCTAACTCAGTATCAACTGTTTTTGGCAAATTTGTTTTCTTTAATGCTGAACAACCAACTATCATAAGAACAAGAATTAGGAAGATTGAATTTTTAACCATAATGATGTTTGTCTATTTTAATAATTTGATGTTTGTCTAAAAGTTGCGTACAACGGTTTCGGGCTTGGCGAAGGTGGCGATTTTCACCACAAATGTTGATGCGGAGAACCAAACTTTGATTAACCACAAATGTGTCTGCGGAGCAATGAACCGCCACTTTTGCCAAACCCGTGTTATGTGTAGTTATTTTTCGCATATAAAGATGTCTTCATCCTTATTTAAACCGTATTTCATAAATTCTGAAGAGATGTTAATTCTATTTACCTTAAATCCGCTTTCTTGAAGTCTCTGAGTGAAGTCTTGTCCATATATTCTAATGTGGTCAAATTGACCAAATACTTTTTCCCTTTGTTTAGGGTCAGTAATAGAAAAATCTTCAAATGTTTCTAAATTGTTTTTAGAAATAGGCACTTGCAAGATTGCTCGTCCTCCCTTTTTTAAAACTCTCTGTAGCTCTTTCATCGCTAACAAATCTGTTTGTATATGTTCTAATACATGATTGCATATAATCAAGTCAAAAGTGTTGTCGTCATAAGGTATATTTAAGATACTCAAGTTTTGAACGTGTTGAGGGTATGAATATCCCTCGGTGAATAAGTCACCACAAACGTATTGTTGGAAGTCTAATTTTAGTAAAAAATTTGTTAGATTTTTTTCTGGAGCAACGTGTAAAACTTTCATGTCTTTACAATCGTTTAAGATGTTTATTTTCTCTTTTAAATATATATATATCAATCGTTCTCTATCGGTTGAACCACAGTTATAACATCCACCGTGTCTCTTGCCACCACCAATTACTTGTTTCTCAATCAGAACAGGCAAGTCTTCCCCGATAACTGATAAGTCCTTTGAAGAATAATTGCAAAATGGACACTTATATTTATTGCCTCTGTGAACCAATAATCGAACATTTCTTTTGAAAGTTGATGGAATTAATTTTTTAATCTTGTTTATCATTTTATTTGCTTTTTGTTTTTCAATAATTACACATAACGTTGTGCGTGTAGGCGCATACCCGGAGGGTTGAGCTTACACGCTGTTAGCTGCTGGTTGTTAAATTTCATTTTCCAATAAATCCTTTGCTAAGCTTGCAATTTTCAGTTTTCTGTT
>JBILTF010000116.1:0-4692 GCA_044371675.1 Flavobacteriales bacterium | reverse complement strand
TGAATGGCCTCAGTATTCAGATGAATTGTTGGAAAGGCGATCTCTGTTTTTTCAAAACCAATTTGTTCCAGTGAAGGGAAATGGGTGGTTTTAGTTTGAAGGAAATTCGATTGAAGCTCTTCAGATGGATAGCAAACAATAGGATGCGAAACTAAACGTGTTTTCCATTTCTTGCTATAAGGAGTAAACACAGTATATGGAAGTCCATCGTCTTTGGTTACTTCATTGGCTTCGAAGATGATGTGGTCTTTCTTTCCAATAAATGTTATTCCCTTTTCCTTCAAAGAATCATAAATGCGTTTGTCTCTGCTTCTGGCGTTGGGCTCATAGTCGCGGTTCGCATATAAATTCTGCACATGGAATTCCTGCGTTAATTGATCAAAGGCTTCTTCGGGAGTGCAATGAAACACACGCAGCTCACTTCCAACAGAAATCAATTGCTCATGAATGGATGTAAGTGTTGAATGAAGGAACTGAACGCGCGCATCTTTCTTCGGAAGATGTTTTAAAATGTTTGGATCAAAAATGAAGATAGCAAGCACGGGGAGTTCAGCGGTAAGAGCGGTGAACAAAGCGTGATTGTCGTTCAGGCGAAGATCTCTTCGGAACCAATGAATGTTTATTTTATTTTTTTTCATATACATTGGCTAGAGCGTCTTGAATAGTTTTAAATCGGAATTCGAATTCTGTTGACTTTATTTTCAGATTGGAAAGTCTTTGGCTCACAAGAACAAGTTGTGACATTTCTCCGAACAGTACTTTCAATACGAAGGCGGGTACTTTTGGAAGGAAAAAAGGTTTTCTTAATACCGATGCTAAGGTTTTAGAAAATTCGTAATTGGTAACAGGGATATCAGATGTGGCATTGTAAACACCTGACTCCACAGTGTTCTCAAGGCAATGAATAAACAAAGCAACCAAATCTTTTTCGTGAACCCAGCTCATGTATTGATTTCCATTGCCAACAGCAGATCCAATTCCCGCTTTAAAAATGGGAGTGAGCTTTTTGAGCGCTCCATCGTTTGCGCTCAGCACAACCCCAATGCGTAAATGAATATTTTTTATGGAAGAGTGAAGAGATGCGCTTGCATCTTCCCATTGTGCGGTTAAGTCGGCCAAAAAGCCACTTCCAACCGTTGCATTTTCATCTTGAAGTTCATAGGAGTTTTGGTAAAATCCTGAGGCACTTGCCCCAACTAAAATATTCGGTGACGTTTCCATTTCATTCAAGATTTCACAGAGAAATTCTGTCGATGAAATGCGACTCGAAACCATGAGCGCTTTGTTAGCTGCACTCCACTTATTGGCCACGCTGTAACCAGCTAAATGAACGACTCCTTGAATGCTAGGTAGTAGTGATTTGTTAAGTTCTTTAGATTTTGGATTCCAATAGATATGTTGGAGTTTCTCAGAAAGAACACCTTCTTGCCTGCGCTGTGTGGTGAGGTTTGTGACAGCATGTCCCTTTTCCAGCAATGCTTGAATAATTTGCTTTCCAATAAAACCGGTTCCTCCTGTGACTAATACATTCATAGCATTAAAACACCCTGAAGGCTATTTAGTTCTCTTGTATTTTTTGAAGCTCAGCAAGCTCGAAATAAAGTCCTTTTTGAGCGAGTAATTCTTCGTGTGTTCCGCTTTCTGCGAGCTGACCTTGCTGCAGCACGAAGATTTTATCGGCATGATGAACACTGCTGATTCGATGAGAAACAATGATATTGGTTTTTCCTTCTCGAATTTTTTTCAGTCCGCGCATAATCTTCTCGTCAGTTTGGGTGTCAACAGCCGAAAGACAATCGTCAAGAAGTAAAATTTCCGGATTTGAAATAATGGCGCGAGCTATGGAGAGTCGTTGCTTTTGTCCACCGCTCAAATTAATGCCTCGTTCTCCAAGAAGAGTCTCATATTTTTCTTCGAAGCCAAGAATGTTTTCGTGTAAATCAGCTGTTTGAGCAGCCCGTGTAATTTCATTTAATGTCGCATTCCCATTTCCAAAGCGAATATTGTTTTCAATAGTATCTGAGAATAAAAAAACATCTTGCGGAACAATGCCTATGAGGCTTCTGTATGCATTGGTTTCCAATTGAGCTATGTCAACTCCATTCATGGAAATGGCTCCAGATGTGGGCATATATGCTTTCATGAGCAACTGAACAATAGAAGATTTCCCAGAGCCCGTGTGTCCAATAAAGGCAACGGTTTTCCCTTTGTATATTTCTAAGCTCAAGTTTGAAAGTGCTTCAATGTTCGTTTCAGGATATGTGAAAGAGACATTTTTAAATTGAACCGTTTCGAATGTTTCAACGGTTTCGTTACCGCTTGAAATAGCAGAAGTCTGATTTAAAAATGCGAGGATACGAGTCATACTCGCTTCTCCCTTCAATACTAAACTTGTTACCCATCCCACACTCGCAAACGGCCAAGTGAGAAGGTTGACGTAAAATATAAATTGTACAATGACTCCATACGTAATATTTCCAGCAGCAACCTCACGGGCACCAATGTACAGTGTAAGAAGCGTTGAAAGTCCAACTAGCATCCCAATAACAGGCGTAAACAACGCATCTGTTTTCACCAGATGCATTTGTAGTTTTTTATAGGACTGACTTTGCTTGTAGAAATGCAGAATGAAGTGATTTTCTAAGCCGAATCCTTTCAGCACTCGTATTCCGCTCATACTTTCTTGAACGGTCGTTGAAAGTTCACTTTGCTGACGTTGAACGCGCTCTGTCTTTTTGTTGATTCTTCTGCTGACAAGAAAAATTCCGATCATCATGAAAGGCAGTGGAAGCAAGGTGTAAAACGTAAGCTTAGGAGAAATTTTGTACATAATGCCAATACACATGGCGAAGAGAACAATCAGGTTCAAAGTATACATAACAGCGGGGCCGAGGTACATACGAACACGTCCAACATCTTCGCTAATTCGGTTCATGAGATCACCTGTGCGATTGACTTTGTAAAACGAAACATCTAATTTTTGGTAATGCGCATAGATGGAATTTTTTATATCGAATTCCATCCAGCGCGACATGACAATAAGTGTTTGTCTTTGGAAGAAAAGAAAAATTCCTTTGAAGAGATAAAAGAACAAATAAAGACCGGCAATAAGTATTGCAATGTAGATTACCCAATCATGGAATGCACTGTTGTTTCTGACTTCTGGAATGTCGTTAGACAGTCCAAACCAACTTCTACATAGAGCAAGTGTTTCAGGGTAACGAATGGTTTGAATTTTCCCTTGTGCGGCGCTCAGAGCTTCGGCTAGAAAGTCAACGCCTTCTCCTACCACAATGGGTGCGTATACATTGAAGGCCGTGGAAAGAACAATGAACAAGGTTCCTAGGAGCAATCGTCCACGGTATTTCCAAAAAAGATAATTGAGTTTAAGTAGTGATTTCAAAATTAGAATTCAAAGTTCCAAGTAATGCTTGGTAGTATTGGGAATAGACTTACTTGTCTTGCTGTTATTTGGAAGCCACCGTTGTCATTGTCTTTTGTTGCGAAGTAAATGAAATACGGATTCATTCTGTTGTAAAGGTTGTACACAGAGAAGTTCCAGCTGCTTCGGAATTTGCGCGGCTCTTCCACAACTTGATTCAATTCAGCATCGAATCGAGAGCGCGTTAGCTTTCCTTTCACGTTCAATGAAAAGTCTGCGCGGTGATATGGCGCCATGCGGAAACTGTTTCTTTCTCCATACACTTCAACTAAATTTCCTTCAAAGAAATACCGTGAAATAGGAAGCGTAATGGCATTTCCAGTTGCATAGACAAACACAAATCCTAAATCAACGCGCGGTGAAAGGGTATACATCAAAACAACATTTAAGTCGTGACGTCTGTCCCAACGTGTCGGATAGGCTTTGCCATTATTCACTTCTTCAAATATGCGCATGGTCTTGGCCCAAGTGTATCCGACCCAACCTGAAAAATCGCCCATTCGTTTTTTAATGAAGAATTCTGCACCGTAGCTGTACCCTCTTCCGAATACAAGTAGGTTGTCGATGTTGTCGCCAACGGTTTGATCTGGAGTAGAGCCTTCTTTATAATCGCTCTGGTTTTGCATATCCTTGTAGTAAACCTCAACGCTCGATTCCCAACTATCGTCAAAGAAATTTCTGAAATATCCCACACTCACTTGCGAAGCAAGTTGTGGCTTTAATCTATCTGTACTCGGCAACCAGACATCTGTCGGTAGCGATGAAGGTGAGAGGCTGGTAAGTGTAATGAATTGAAGATTTCGAGACAGCGCCATTTTGAAGCTTGAAGCTTTATTGATTTCATAGCGCGCATTGAATCGCGGTTCAAATCCGACATAATCTGCAACTTTTTTATTTTTCTCGTAGATAGTTGTAATAGGAGTTGTAGATCCTCCAAAGCTTGAAGTTGAAGTTGGATAGGTGTATCGGGTAAAAGGACCCACATGCATGAAATAGGGAATGCGCACACCGGCATTGATTCTCCATTTTTCGTTTATATCAAAATCATCTTGAAAGTAGGCCGCCGACTCATGGGAAAATAATTTCACTTGTTCACCTAAATCGAAATCTACATCGCCGCTGGAGGCATAGGTGTTGTTCGGTGTGAATTTATGAAAAGTGTAATCCAGGCCCCATTTCATTCGGTGAGTTGGATTAGGAAAATAACTCCACTGAACTTTAGCACCGTAATCTCGAATGCCACTGCTTAG
>JBILTF010000051.1:0-16015 GCA_044371675.1 Flavobacteriales bacterium | reverse complement strand
GGCGTCTTAATGACCATGTTTGATTTGCTTCTTGAAGTATTGGCTCCGCAATTCGATTTCTGGTCGTTCACACATATGGATTACGCACCCATGCAAAACTTCATCGGTTGGTTTGGAGTTTCATTTTGCTTAGGATTATATAGCTATTCGCACTTTAGAAATGAAAATGGAACCGCCGTGCTTTATGGCATTGCGCAACTCGTTTTCTTTCTGGTGTTAGCCGTTTTGGTAGTTTAATCCGTTAGGGCACGAAGATCTTGTTCTGAAATAATCGAGATTTTCAAGTCCTCGGCTTTTTTCAATTTTGCTGGTCCCATGTCAGCGCCAGCAACCACGAATGTTGTTTTAGAAGATATACTTCCAACTACTTTTCCTCCGTGCTGTTCAATGAATTCCTTTATTCCATCTCGAGAGAACGTTTCAAACGTTCCACTCACCACAATACTTTTTCCAACCAAAGAATTTGAGAGCAAGACTTCGTCTTCTTCATTTATACAAAACTGAAGTCCAGCTGAAATTAATTTATCTAGAACAATTAGATGCTCTTCTTTCAGTAACCACGTTTGAATAGAGTGAGCAATAATTCCTCCTACCTCATCAATCGCCTGCAACTCTTCAAAGGAAAGTGTTTTCAAATGATCGAATGACTTAACTGCTCTAGCAATTTTCTTCGCAACTGTTTCTCCAACATGACGAATACCTAAACCGAACAATACACGTTCGAAAGGAACTTGTTTGCTAGCTTCCAACCCCTTCAGCAAATTTTCAACGCTCTTCGATTGAAGTGAGCGCTTCTTTGTCTCTTCACCCTCCTCACCAACTTGAAATTCAAGTCCAATCAATTGATTATAGGTCAAGGAATATAAATCTCCAGCATCTTTAATCAATCCAGAAGTGAGTAATCCGGAAACAGTTTCCGTTCCCAAACCTTCGACATTCATGGCTTTTCTTGAAATGAAATGTTCTAATTTGCCAATGAGCTGTGGAAGACATTGTGTATCGTTTGGACAATAATGCAGGACTTCACCTTCTAATCGTATGAGAGGCGTATTGCATTCTGGACAATTCGCAATGTATTCATGCATGCTCTCCGCACCGCGGGGTTGAGCAATATCTACGGCCGTTACCTTCGGAATAATTTCACCACCTTTTTCCACCCAAACGAAATCGCCCACACGAATGTCCAAACGTTCAATTTGATCCGCATTGTGCAGTGAAGCGCGCTTGACAGTTGTTCCAGCTAATTGAATAGGAGAGAGGTTTGCAACTGGAGTAATGGCACCAGTTCTTCCAACTTGATAAGTAATACTAAGGAGTTTGGTGCTAATGCTTTCAGCTTTGAACTTGTATGCAATGGCCCAACGAGGACTCTTAGCAGTCATTCCCAATTCATCCCACAACTGAACTTCGTTTACTTTGATTACAATACCATCGATTTCAAACGGAAGTGAGCTGCGATTTTCATCCCAATAAGAAATGAATGACATAATTCCTTCAACACTTGAAGTGGTTTCTATCATTCGTTTAGAAGAATCTGGTGTTTTGAATCCCCATGATTGCGCATGACTCACTCGTTCGCTGTGTGTTTCAATGATTGAAGTGTTATTCAGCACGAAATACAAAAAGCAATCGAGTTTCCGCTTCGCTACGGCTTTTGAATCTTGTTGTTTCAAAGTGCCTGAAGCTGTGTTCCTTGGATTTGCGTATAGTTCTTCGCCGGCTTCAGCGCGTTCTTCATTTAATTTTTGGAAAACACCCTTGGGCATAAAAATCTCACCACGAATTTCAAATTCTGCAGGAAAATCTCCTTTCAATTGAAGCGGAATACTTGAAATGGTTCTCACATTCGTTGTTACATCTTCTCCTACAGATCCATCTCCACGTGTTACAGCCTTTTCCAACTGACCGTTCTTGTACCACAGTGCAATTGCAACTCCGTCGTACTTCAATTCCATTACGAATTCAATTGGCTTGCCGGCTAATTCTATTGCTCGCTTCGCCCAATCTTGAATTTCTTCTTGGTTGTATGAATTAGAAAGCGAGAGCATTGGGCTCTTGTGGGTAACCTTTTCGAATTTATCTGTTATATCTCCACCCACGCGTTGCGTTGGGCTATTGGAAGATTTCAATTCTGGAAATTGAAATTCCAATTGTTCCAATTCATTCAATAGAAAATCGAAATCCTGATCTGAAATAACCGGAGCATTCAACACATAATAATTGTAATTGTGTGCATTCAATTGCTCTGAAAGTTCAGCAATACGGATCTGTGCTTCGAATGAATTCATGAATTAATATCTTTTACGAATGCCCTTGTTCCAGATTCCACGAACGGCTTTAATAGGTTGAAATCTAAGTTTGAAAATGAATACCGGAGCGTTGTAGATGGGTAAAAGTTCATCGGGTGCATTTCGCGTTTGGCGATAACCAATACCTCCTCCAATAGATATGAAGTAGGTTAAATGTCGAAACAGCGTTGTGCTAATTTCAGTAAGTTGAACGGGTTCATTATAATTACCTACGGAACCATTTGCGTAATTGTAAGACCCTGAAACATTGCCAACTCCTAAGTGTAAGGTAGAACTCCACTCATATTTTTTAGTGAACAACCAGACACGCTCGTAATAAGCAGAGGCGTAATTTAATTCAAGATTTGCGGAGATAATATTGGAAGAAATTTCATTCAATGATTCTGTATTAACACCATTCGAAAATGAATAAAATCCTAAGCCAAATCGATTGACGCGATTCATTTCAATACCAATTCGAAAACCTCCAAGACGAGCCCCTTCATTACTTACCAAAGTAAGCCGACCGTCAAAAATAAATTCGGGTTTAATAAATGGATAGTCTGATTTTCTATTGCGCTCCTCTTTTTGTCCGTACAAAGACAAAAAATTTAAAAGCACAAACATCGTGGTCAATAATGGATTCTTCACGGAACAAAAATAGGCATATTGTTAAAACACTCGAAGAATGTTAGACCTTTGTCTTATGAGTAGTGAAGAAAATTTTTCGAGTTTAGGTTTAAATGAAGATTTGATACAAGGAATAGATTCCATGGGAATTCAAAAACCAACTCCCATTCAGAGAGAATCGATACCACATATTTTAGACGGAAAAGACGTGTTAGGAATTGCACAGACAGGCACTGGTAAGACAGCAGCCTTCCTTTTGCCCGTCATTCACAAGATTATTCAAGACACCAATCGAACATCAGTTTCAGCTCTAATTGTTGTTCCAACAAGAGAACTGGCGACCCAGATTGATCAGGCTATTTCCGCCTATGGATATTTCACAGATATTTCTTCCATGCCTATTTATGGAGGAAGTGATGGAAAAGTGTTTACACAAGAGAAACACGCACTAACAACAGGAACAGATATTATAGTAGCCACTCCAGGAAGGTTGAACATGCACATTAATTTAGGCTATGTCGATTTTTCTAAATTGAAATTTTTAATTCTCGATGAAGCCGATCGCATGTTAGACATGGGGTTTCAGCCCGATATTCAACGCATTATTGCACAAACACCTGATGTGAAGCAAGGTCTGCTGTTTTCAGCAACAATGCCCGATACCATTTTTAGTTTATCGCGCGGATTTTTAAATGATCCAATAACCATAAACATTGCCTTGTCTAAGCCACCAGCGAATGTAACGCAAGGGGCATTCGTTGTATTTCCAAATCAGAAAATTCCAATCCTCGTAGACTATTTATATGAGCGAAAGGAAAAAACAACAATTGTTTTCAGTAGCACCAAGACTGGAGTTATTAATATTCATAGCGCACTTCGGAAGAAAGGAATTCAGGCTTTAATGATGAGCAGTGATTTGGAACAAAGCGAACGTGAACATTCCTTGAATGAATTTAGAAATAGAAAATGTGCCGTTCTTGTAGCGACTGATGTTGTGAGTAGAGGTATAGACATTAAAGGTATTGACTGTGTCATTAATTTCGATGTACCTGGCGATGCTGAAGACTATGTTCACCGCATTGGAAGAACGGGAAGGGCTGATGCCTATGGCGAGGCTGTTACCTTTGTAGTTCCTGATGATCAGGTGAAGTTTAAGAAGATTGAAATGCTTATTCAACAGGATGTTGTGAAGTTACCTGTTGCAGAAAATTACGGAGCTGTCCCTGAATACAATCCGGTTATGAAAGGAAATGGAAAACCTAGACATGGAGGTCATGGCGGAGGAGGAGGAAAGCGAAATTTTAAACCGAAATACACATCCAATAATAGAGGTGGACAAAACAAAAAAGGTGCATAAGCACCTTTTTCTTTTCAATTCAATTTGAAATTAATCTCCTAAAGCTTCCGCTTTTTTCAATTCTTGATCAACCATTTCTTCAATTGTTTTGCGCTCAGCATCATTTAGTTTGGAATTCAACCTAATCTGCTTTTTCATGAAACGATACATATCGCGCTTGTGAATTTCATAAGCGATATAAGTTGTGAAAGTTCCATCAGGCATTTTGTATTTCTCTTCGCCAATCTTACGCAAATCAGCAATCTGAGTGTTAGTTGCTTCACGAGCTAATGATTGAAACTTATCTGTGATTTCAGAACGGTTATTCAATTCAGTTTCTCCTAAATATTGATCTGTTACAACCTTTACGTTAGTCTCAACCTGTTGAGCTAATACTTTCTTGGCTTGAAGATCTGCTTTGTTACGAGAGATATTCTCGTCCATTGATTGACCTTTTCCAGTTCCTCTGAAATAACGATCGTTCGATTCGTACTTGTTCCCGGTGAATGGTTCGTTAACCTTTTTCCCAAGGTTCTCATTGGTTTTACATCCAGCTAAAAGTAATAGCGCGAATCCTAAAAAGAGAGATAGTTTTTTCATAACAATTGTTTATGTTTCGGTTATAAAGATAGTGCCACAATTCAGTCTGTGATTAATAACTCCATTTTTTTGTATAGGTGTTCCAGTAACTAATTCCAAACTTGAATGTGTAGTTGGCTTTGTCTAAATTAGAGTCGGATGTTACCAAAAAAGCACCTAGACGGAAAAGTTGTTCTTTGATTCGAATTTGTTTTTGAATGCCTACAAATATTTCTTGGTGAATGAAATTCTCACTTGGTATAGCAATGAAAGCGCTGCCTGCGAGCTCATTTAACTTCAATCTGTTTAACAATGGGATTTTGTTAAAGAACATACCGTTGAAGCTGTGTGTATAGTTTCCTCTGTAATAGGCATTCGGAGTTAAAAAAACTTGATCAAGCAATTGGAAGGAAGCGTTAGGATCAGAGAAGAAAATCAAATCGGACCCTCGAAAATATTTATATTCGAGCAAGCGTAAATTGGCTTTGTTTACGAATGATCCTCCTTGAATGGTCCATTCACCTGTTCCAAATCGTGGCAACTGATAATCGTCGTGAATTTTCAATTCAATATAATCGAAATTCACTTCACTGCCGAACATACCCGGAACACCTTTTCGATAATTGAATTTGAACTCTGGGTTTTTGAATCCTGTTACAACCTTTCTGTTTCGCTTGTAATAATAGGTTTGTCCAGGACGCCATTGCAAATTCAAATTGAATTCCGATTTAGTGTAACGCTGAAATTCAATGGGTTTGTTCACATCGCCAAACAACTGCGAAGACCAGGCGTCTTGCACCAAATTGTTTATTGGCATTTGATCACAAAACTCATAGGTTAGTGAGGCGTACAAGCCATTAATCAATTCCATTCGTTGCTCTATACTGAACATCTTTGCTCGAACATAGTTACTTCGACTAAACACCGAACTGAACGAAGAGAAGGTATTGATCATGTCGTAATAATCTCCAAACCTAATAAACGTTCGAACAAACTTCTTGGGGTAGTAGGTCAAGCCAATTCCGCCTTTTCCTCGAACATCTTTATTGGCAAAACCATAATCTACATACCCATCTGTTTCCAATACGAAATCATTGCTCTTAAAATGTTGACTAAAGCTTCCTCCGAATTTGTGCCTATATCCGCCAATTCCAAAAACGTTGGCCTGAGCAATAAGGGGATTAACATAATAGGTCGTTCCTTTTGCTCTATTACGCCAGGCTATTCCTGAAAGCGTGACATCCCAAAATGTGATTTTATTGAATGCCGAATCTTTTTCAGCTTGAATCTTCGGATCGTCAAATCTTTTTTGAAGGCTATCGCATTCATGTTTGTATTTCAGCTCCAAAGATGAAAGTGGAATCAATTGCCTGCTTTCCCAGTAGATACTATCCCTATCAAAAGCATAATCATCGTATTTCAGAACCTCGCTGTTTTGCATATTCAAAGGCGCAGTGATGCTGAATTCATACTCTTTGAACTTGTACTCAACATGACAAAGGCGTTGCGTCTTTCCCTCTTTTACTTTTCCATAAATAGACTTTCCTTTACTGACCCATCTATTGGATTCCAATTCTACAAACTCTTCCTTCCATGAAAAATCAGAGAAAAAGGGCATGACTTCGTCGGCTAAATTCAACTCCAATTTTCCAACAACAAATGTTGTGTCTTGAATCCAGATGTAGCCGTTGAATAAAGCTTCTTGCTTGAAGATTGGCATGACAGAAAGTTTGTAAAACTTCTTTCCGTTCAACGTATCTATTCCAACTAAATCAAAGGTGTAGGAGAGAAGCGCTGTTGAAGCAATCGGGGAAATGATCTTTTTATCGGTTAGTTGAGGAAGTGTCAATGCGTTTTCCTTCAAACTAAATTCAGAATAACACGAAGCACTTGACAATTCATAAGGGTCTTGCCAACGATCACGGTCATTGACAATAGTTTCTTCACCGTATTCGAAACTCACGCTTATTGAGGAAAAGTTATCGTTACTCTTCGGCTTGAAATCGCGAAAGGCATCTACTTTCAGCTTTATCTGATTTCCACTTGAGTAAAGGGTTCCAGCGTTTTCATTAACATTATAAATGGCATTTTGAATGACGGGAGGTTGTATAATTTTGTCTGAAGTGTCGCGCTTGAAATCTATTTTCTCCATGGAAGTTCTTCCGTAAAATCCGACAGAGTAATTTTCCATCTGTTTCGCATAGAACTCACGCTGGTCGGAAGCCCCGCGAACCAATCTTTTAACAAAGTCTCTTCGATCTGCATTCACAACAAGCATTGGCATTTCGTTATTATTCACTTTCAGAATAATATCGAATACTTGAATTTTTTCTTGTCCAATTTGAATTGGCTTAATCACAGTTTCGTATCCAATGAAATTGTAATTGAGGTTATAATTACCGGGTTTTAGATTTATTTGATACTCACCTTTTTCATTGGTGTGAGTACCAAGATTAGTACCCGGAACAAAAACAGCAACATGAAAAAGAGGCAATCCCTGTTCATCTTTTACAACACCTTTAATAGAAGTTGCCAATCCAGAATTCCACGAAATTAAAAAGACAGCAAGTAAAATTGCTGTCCTTAATATGAAAGGAATTCTTGTAGTCTTCACAATTGCTTTGACGAATGAGAGGACTATTGGTTACAGGTGTTTTTCAAATCTTCCTTATTGAATTGCTCACCAAAATAAGACTTTTGAATGTTTCCATTCCATAAATAGAGTATTCCAGGAGTTTCTCCTTGAGGCCCCATGAGGGTAAAGAATTCGCCCATGCCTATAACTTGATAAGGATATTTCCTTCCGGCAACTTGGAAGAATTCATCTATTTTCTCCACTTCTTCATCTCCAAAATAAACATATACTTTCGGGAAGTTCGGGTCTTTCGATAATTCTGTAATGGCCTTTGCCGCTTCGCGACAGTGGTCACAACCGGGGATGAAGAAACAAACGATTCTCTTTCCTTCATCAATTTTCACTTTCAATCCACTAAATACATTCAACTTAGAAAATTTAGAAACGACTGATGCTGGTCCAGGATTAACAATTTCAGTTGGAGCAATCGTTGTTGGGGTTTGATTTGTATCAACCGTCTGAACAGAAGTCGTTGATTCATCTTCCCATGGAATACTTGAGGTATCCACAGTAACACTATTAAGCTCTTTGAACGGAGCAAAAGGAAACGCCATGAACATGAATAAGGTGGAAAAAGACCAAATTAACAGCAGGAATGAAAAACGATTTGCACTTTTCTTCTCTTTGCTAATGGCGAATAACCAACCCAATAATCCGAGCGTAACAATGTTTTTGATGAGTGCTTCCGTTGGAGTCATTTCAATGAACTGACCGAAACATCCGCAGTTACCGCCTTGACCAATAGCAATCTGATAAGAAAGGTGAATACAAAACGCAACGAGCAAAAGGGCTGTAGCAGGAATGACAATACGTTTGAAAAAATGATTTTGAATTAGAGCGATTCCAAGACCTAATTCCACACCAATTATTAGTCGTGCGAAATAGGGGGCTGTATGCCAATCTGCAAAACCTAAATCAACGAGTTGTTTCTCGAAAGGAGTAAGCGGAAGCATTTTCGTAATGGCTGAAAACACAAATAATGCGAATAGGAACACACGTAGCGTCCAAGAAATGTAAAGATTTCGTTTTTCCATGATTCAAAAGTAAGAAGGTTATTGAAAAAATACTGCGTTCGACTTTTCAAGAAGTGTGCCGTGTATAACATTTGCTTCTCCAAGTGTTGCTAGCAATCAAACCTTTTATTTTCGTTTAGTGAAGGTTGCAAAGAAAATAGGCTATCAGTTACTTGTCCTTTGGGGAGTAGTAACCGTTGTATTTTTCCTTTTCAATTTAACCGGATCGGATCCCGTACAGAATCTTGTGGGAGAGAATGCCAATCAAGAAGTGGTAAACAACATGCGCAACAAATTGCGTTTGAATCATCCTCTCGGAATTCGATATTTGGAATACCTGAATAATCTCTCTCCTTTAAGTATCAATAGATCTGACAGTTTCAGTGAAGCCTTCTACGCGGATTCCAATTTATATAGCGGGTGGTCATTTCCAATCAGTGAAAAACGCGCTCTTTGGATTAAGGCACCAAGTCTTGGAAAATCCTTCATTTCCGAAAAATCGGTTTCTTCCATTTTCGCGGAATCTTTTCCGGGAACATTTGTTCTTGCTTTAGGAAGTATTTTACTGAGTCTAATTATCGGAATTCCCCTTGGAATATGGGCTTTTCAAAAGAAAGATTCGTGGATAGACAAAACAGTTTTGTTCGTTTCAGCCATTGGAATGGCAGGGCCGTCGTTCTTTGTCGCGCTAATTGTAGCGTGGATAGGAGCGGTCTTACTTCGCGATTACACAGGTCTTAGTATGACAGGAAGTTGGTATAGCGTAGATGTTTGGGAGGGAAAATATATTGATTTGAAGAATTTAATTCTTCCGATGATTACCTTAATGATTCGTCCGTTGGCTATTATTGTTCAATTGACAAGAAGCAGTATGTTGGATGTCATGTCGCAAGATTTTATTCGAACAGCCAGAGCAAAAGGACTTTCAGAGGCACGCGTTTTGTACAGACACGCCTTGCCAAATGCCTTGAATCCAGTTGTGACGGCTGTTTCCGGATGGTTCGCTTCCTTGTTAGCTGGGGCGGTTTTTGTAGAATTCGTTTTCGGGTGGAAGGGGATAGGTCAAGAACTTTTCATGGCCATTGAAAAACAAGATCAACCCATTGTTATGGGAGGAGTAATTTTAGTCTCTGCTGTTTTTATTCTTGTGAATGTTTTGGTTGAATGGGTATACGGAATTCTCGATCCTCGAATTCGCACCTCTTCAAACTAAAGAAAAAAATCGTATTTGAAGTCAAAGCCTTTTTCACTTCCCATCGGAAACAAAAATGCCTCTGAATGAAGAATCAATTCTTGTTGAATAGCACCCACGTTTTCACCATATACTTCCAACAAACTTCCTTCATTTCGAAGTAAATCGTGAGAACCGAGTGACGCTATCTGAATTGCCTTTCGAGGCTCATCGAATTTCGATTTTCCGAGAGGAGCAGAGACATGTGTGAAGGGAAGCGCATCTTTTTCCAAAAGATTTGAATCGCTCCACAAGATCACATCGGATTTCTTTCTTGTTAATTCTGAAAGCCAGTGTTCTATATTTTTATCTTGAAGGAAAGAAGTTGCGTCGAATCGAAAACCATCGATTCCCAATTCCAAAAAAGAAAAAAGATAATTCAATAAATTCCCCGAATGGAAATCGTTTAAGTGATTTATTTGAAAGACGTCCTTCCAATTCGTGCCTACAGGATGAAAGGGCGATTCGTTTCCATCTAAGGCAAAAAAATCCTTGTCATGAGCACACTTGTGATTAATCGAAGCGTGATTCAAGACCACATCCAAGACTACTTTCATATTTAATTCATGTGCAGCTTGCACGAATAATTTCAATCCTTCAAATCCACCAAGTTCTTTCCGAACTTCAAAATGATTGGTGATACAATACGGAGAGCGACTGTTCTGAATATCGGTCGGGTTTATTGGAAGAAGATAGAGGGCGTCGATGTCTAAGGATTTTAATTGACTAAACTGACAAATAGCAGCCTCAAAGCTGCCTTCCGTCGTAAAATGGGGGATAGATATTTCGTAAACTCGCTTCACCAAAGCAAATGTAATTGTTTGGGGCGAATAATCATTCGCCCGTATAGTGAGAGAAGTTAAGAGAGGGTAAGAAAAGGGAAGAATTATATTTCTGATCCAAGCCGGAACTCTACTTTACATAATGTAAATTATGTGTCTTAATATAATGTGGATTATTGATTACCAGCGCATTAAAAAACTCGGATTCCTCCGAGTCTTTCAAAAATCCTAGCAAAGCCTACTTTTTAATGTTCTTCGCCTGTGCTTTCATATTCTTGTGAATCTTTCTTACAGCAGTCTTTTTTCTGCAAAGTTGTGTCTCCTTTGCAGCATGCATCTGTACCATCGTGTTTGCAACCTGGTGTGCAATTCGCTGTGCATTTCTCTGACTTCATGTATGTGCAACCTTCTTGGCCTGAAATACCCGTGCAGCCTTCATGACCCGACATTCCTTTACAAGATTCTCCGGATCCTTCAGCTGAGCAACAACTTGAAATCTCTGGATGGCGAATTTCGCCTCCGGTTAATCCGGCTTTACCAATTAGGATTATGGCGACAATTCCGATAAAAACCACTAAAATCTCTGCTTTTTTGGTGTGTTTGTGTCCTTTTCTGTGACCAAACAATGCTATCCCAGCAAATACACCCGTTACAATACATGGCCAAAAAGCCAACTCTGCAGCTTCTTCATGTTCATGAATGAGGTCTTCGCTCACACAATATTGTCCTTCATTTTCTTCAAAGAAATGCTCTGAAGCTCCTCCAGAATACATAGTAGGGTAACTTGAAAGTCCAGCAATCATGGTAATCCACAATCCCACCGATGAAACAACCTGTTTTTTGGTTAAAAGACCGAAAATAACCACCAATATACCAATAATTAGTCCAATTATTGGCAAATGGTTGATTAAAAGATGTATGTGCGGTGCGTTCATTTTTATCAGTACTTATTATTTAACTCAAAACATTTTAAGTTCTTATTTTCAGTAACTTAACCTAATTCACTTCAATCTAAAACAAAGAGGACTGAATGCTTTCAGTTCCGTCTTCATTGAGTGGTGTTGTCGTCTCTGGACGGGTGGCCAATATAGCCTCGTCAGCTTCTTGCTCTCTTTCAATTTCAGCTTCTAACAGATCAACCGAAAGAATTGGGTAGGTGGATAGTCTGTTTCCAATCGCCTTTAATCCTTTGATAGAAATAAAGTCCGGCAGATTCATGGTTTCGTCCATTTTGTTCTGAGCCTGCTTGAATTTCTTGTTGTATCGGATATACACGTTCGGAAAATGGTTCGTTGTTGCCACGGCCAATTTCGACTTCGGGTGTTCCGTTATGAATCGAACCAAGCCTTTGCTGGGTTCAACCAAGAATCTCTTTACCATCCAGGTTTCTTTTTCACCGTCGAAATAAACTGAACTCATCGGTTTCTCGGGAAGCCATTTTTCAATGGAAATCATATTGTCTGGAAAGTGAACACTTAAATCTGGTGCAATTAATTGATAATCTCCCGAAGATTGTATGACAAGAATCTTGTCCTCAGGACCGAAATCTCCTAGGAATCTTCCGCGACCTTCGTCATTCAGTCTTTGAACACTTTCGTCGATCCAAATCTTACGAGCGCTGAGAGTAGATACCCCAGCCGATTTCAATTCAACCTTTTTAACCGGATATTTCGTGGCAACATTTCCTTGAGCGTCGCGACCTTTAACGGCTAATTCAGAAAAGTCGACATCGAACTTCAGCTTCTTCAATCGTTCGAGGGCTCTTAAATTAACCGTAACAACTTCAGCTTCTCCATTCGGATTGGCGCTGAAGTATAGCGTTTCACTTCCGGGCGTTCCTTTGGTGAGGTCGTATTCTTTGTCGCGGGTTATGGAGGTTACAGCAAAACGCTTGATGTTCGCTCCGCCGTTTTTACCGTCGCGATACATGAAGTTGTAGATTGTTCTGCGGTCGTCCTTCTTCCAAACAGCAATGTGAATGATGTCTTTTCCGAAGAAAGCCTTTTGTTGCACTTTCGAAACCATCATTTTCCCGTCTTTACGGAAAACAATGATATCATCGATGTCGGAACATTCACAAACGAATTCACCTTCATCTCGTTTCAATCCAATTCCTGCAAATCCTTCTGCTAAATTCACCGAAAGCTTCGCGTTGGCAATGGCCACAGCAGCAGCTTGGACGGTGTCGAATGTTTTGATTTCCGTTCTGCGCTCTCTTCCTTTAGCGTATTTCGCTTTCAAATCTTTGAAATAGGCAATGGCCGTATCTGTTAAATGATTCAGCTTCTCCTTGACTTGATCTATTTCACCTTCCAACCTGGAAATGAAATCGTCTGCCTTGTTGCTATCGAATTTCGAAATTCGTTTGATCTTGATTTCAGTCAAGCGAGCCACATCTTCATCGGTCACCGCGCGCAAGAATTTCTTGGTATGTGGCTTTAATCCTTTGTGAATCGCCGCAATGATATCATCCCACGTTTCACATTCTTCAATGTCGCGGTAGATTCTCTTTTCAATGAAAATCTTTTCCAACGAAGCGAAATGCCAGCTTTCCTGAAGTTCATTCAGCTGAATTTCCAGCTCCTTTCCAATTAAATCACGCGTTCTGTCTGCTGAAATTTTCAGAAGCTCATCGACAGGAAGGAATTTCGGACGGTCATCGTGGATAACACACGAGTTCGGAGAAATGCTTATTTCACAATCGGTGAAGGCGTATAAAGCGTCTATGGTCTTATCTGGAGAAACTCCTGTTGCCAAGTGAACCATGATTTCAACAACCGCTGCGGTATTGTCTTCAATTTTTTTAATCTTGATTTTGCCTTTGTCGTTGGCTTTCAAGATTGAGTCAATTAATGAAGATGTTGTTGTTCCGAAAGGAATTTCAGTAATAACCAAGCAACGCGCGGCGTCGTCTTTTTTAATCTTCGCGCGAACGCGAACCTTTCCACCACGAAGTCCGCCGTTGTAATCCGAGAAATCGGCCATTCCGCCGGTAAGGAAATCGGGAACAATGTGAGTCTTCTTTCCGCGAAGCACATCAATACTCGCATCTATAAGTTCAACGAAATTGTGAGGAAGGATTTTACATGCTAATCCCACGGCAATTCCTTCAACACCCAAAGAAAGCAAAAGAGGGAATTTAACAGGAAGCGTTTCCGGTTCCTTGTTTCTTCCATCGTAACTCGCTAACCAAGTGGTTGTTTTCGGATTGAAGATAATCTCTTGCGAGAGTTTATTCAATCGCGATTCTATATAACGCGGAGCAGCAGCACTGTCTCCTGTAAAAATATTACCCCAGTTTCCTTGGGTGTCAATGAGCAAATTCTTTTGTCCGATTTGAACCAAAGCGTCTCCAATGGAAGCATCTCCATGCGGATGATACTTCATAGTATTTCCGATTACGTTTGCCACCTTGTTGAAACGACCATCGTCCATTTCCCACAAGCTGTGCAAAATTCTGCGTTGCACCGGTTTCAAACCGTCGTATAAATGGGGAACGGCTCTTTCTAAAATAACATATGACGCATACTCGAGAAACCAACCTTCATAGAGGTCGGTAACGCCAATTACGTTTCCTAATTTATTTTCTTCTGGATTTGTATTTTCTTCCATCTCCTCTCCTATTCTGTTTCTAGTTCAGTTTCTATTTCCTTCTTCTCAACGATTTCATCCTTCTCTACGCGCAGGTTTCGAATGATAAAATCTTGTCTATCTGGAGTGTTCTTCCCCATATAAAATTCAAGAATGTCTTTGATGTGAATGTCCTTAGTGATTACGACTGGCTCTAATCGAATGTTTTCACCAATGAAAAACTTGAACTCATCGGGAGAAATCTCACCCAGTCCCTTGAATCGAGTGATTTCCGGCTTGGTTCCTAATTTTTGAATGGCATGTTGACGCTCCAAATCGGAGTAGCAGTAAATGGTTTCCTTCTTGTTTCTCACGCGGAATAAAGGTGTTGAAAGAACATACAAGTGTCCCGATTTTACCAAGTCTGGGAAGAATTGAAGGAAGAAGGTGATCATTAATAGACGAATGTGCATGCCGTCGACATCGGCATCGGTTGCAATAACCACATTGTTGTATCGAAGTGAATCGAGTCCGTCTTCAATATCCAAAGCAGCTTGAAGTAGATTGAACTCTTCGTTTTCGTAAACGACTTTCTTCGTTAAACCGTAAGTATTCAAGGGCTTTCCCTTCAAACTGAAAACGGCTTGCGTCTGAACATTTCGAGAAATGGTAATAGACCCCGAAGCCGAATCTCCCTCGGTAATGAACAACGTGGTTGCATTGGCCAAGTCGCTTTTGTCTGCATAATGCACTTTGCAATCGCGAAGCTTCTTGTTGTGTAAGTTCGATTTCTTTGCGCGCTCTCTGGCTAATTTGGCGATACCCGCAAGTTCCTTTCTTTCTCTTTCTGATTGAAGAATTTTCTTCAAGAGACTTTGCGCAATTTCTGGATTTCTATGCAAGAAATTGTCGAGTTCTTTTTGAAGGAATTCTAAAATAAACGCCTTAACACTTTTTCCGTTTGGTTCAATTTCATTCGAACCTAATTTGGTTTTAGTCTGCGATTCGAAAACCGGTTCAATGACTTTGATAGCCACAGCCGCAACAATTCCCGAGCGAACATCGACTGCTTCGTAATCTTTTTTGAAGAAGTCGCGAATGACTTTTACATAAGCCTCTCGGAAAGCCGCTTGGTGTGTTCCACCCTGCGTGGTGTATTGTCCGTTTACGAAACTGTAATATTCTTCTCCGTATGAATTCGTGTGCGTGATGGCCACTTCAATGTCATCACTTTTAATGTGAATAGCGTTGTAGAGCGAATCCTCAGTCATGTTGGCTGCGAGCAAATCGCGCAAACCATTTTCCGATTTGAATTTCTGTCCGTTGAAAATGATGGTTAGTCCAGCATTCAGATAGCAGTAATTCCAAAGAAGGCGTTCAATGTGTTGTGAACGGTATTGATAATTGACAAAAATGCTTTCATCTGGAACGAAAGACATGAGTGTTCCGTTCTTCTCGGTTGATTTAGCTATTTTAAAATCTTGTGTTATTTCTCCTTTACCGAATTCTGCAGCTTTCATTTCGCCTTCGCGAAACGATTCAACGCGGAAGAAAGAACTGAGTGCGTTCACTGCTTTTGTACCGACACCATTCAAACCCACAGATTTTTTGAAAGCTCGAGAGTCGTATTTTCCACCTGTGTTGATCTTCGAAACGCAATCGATCACCTTTCCCAACGGAATACCTCTTCCGTAATCTCGAACGGTAACGGTCCCGTCTTTAATTACAATTTCAACATTCTTTCCATTCCCCATGACAAATTCGTCAATGGAGTTGTCCATAATTTCCTTCAACAAAACATAGATACCGTCGTCGGCAGTAGTCCCGTCGCCAAGTTTACCTATGTACATCCCCGGGCGCAGACGAATGTGTTCGTACCACTCGAGGGATTTAATGTTGTCTTCTGTGTATTTAACTTCTTGAGCCATCTCGTCTATTCTAAATCAGACAT
>JBILTF010000115.1:0-4708 GCA_044371675.1 Flavobacteriales bacterium | reverse complement strand
GTGGGTGAACTGGTAACAGATGTGAAGCAACCCATTTTGCTTGTTACAGAGCCCGGAAGAGAAAAGGAATGCGCCATTCGTTTATCGCGTGTGGGCTATGACAATACGCTGGGTTATCTCGAAGGTGGAATGAAAACGTGGATTGAAGCGGGGAAAGAAATAGATCAATCGAAACGCATTTCTCCTCTAGAATTCGCCAATGAAATTAGTTCGAAGAAAATCCTTGTCATTGATGTTCGAAAGAAAAGCGAGTTCGATTCAGAGCATGTGCTCGATTCATTGAACATTCCTTTGAATGAAATAAATGTTCACCTTTCATCCATTCCAAAAACGGAAAAGTTTCTGCTCATCTGCGCCGGCGGATACCGCAGCATGATTGCTGCTTCAATCCTTCGTCAGCGAGGCTGGAGCAATTTCGTAGATGTGGAGGGTGGGTTTGCAGAAATCAAAAAAACGAACGCTCCGTGCTCAAACTTCGTTTGTCCAACTACCCTATTGTAGTTTGAAATTCACTAAATGAAAAAAAGGCTGTCCGAAGACAGCCCTTTTTTCATTTCTAATTCAATTTGAATTACAATCCGAAACGTAAGAAACCAGAGATAGCTAAATCTTTATCTACTGACTTCACGTATTGACCAACGCTTAATTTACTGTCTTTAATGAATTCTTGATTCACCAAAGTAGTTTCCTTAAACCATTTGTTCAAACGACCCATTGCAATTTTCTCAGCCATTTCAGCAGGTTTACCCTCGTTAATAGCCAATTCTTTTCCAATTTCGATCTCCTTTAATTTCAATTCTTCTGGAACTGAAGACTCGTCCAATGCAACTGGAGCCATAGCTGCTGTTTGCATAGCAACATCTTTCGCAACATCGTTAGAAGTTTCTTTGTTGAAACCAACGATAGAAGCCAATTTGTTACCTGGGTGGTTGTAGCAATAAACGAATCCTGCGTTGATTTGAGCTGCTTGAGACAAATCAATTTTTTCTCCGATTTTACCAATTTCCTCTGTAATTCTTTCTTCAATGGTTAAAGAAGTTCCTGGGTAAGTCAAAGCCTTCACTGCTTCTGGGCTGTTCGCGTTGTTCGCGATAGCTGCATCCAAAATAGCTGTTGCAAAATTTACGAACCCTTCGTTTTTCGCTACGAAATCTGTTTCACAGTTCAAAACAATAATGTAACCACCAGTGTTGTCTGCGCTAGCTTTGGCTAAAACAACTCCTTCCGTTGCGTCACGATCTCCGCGGCTTGCAGCCACTTTCTGACCTTTCTTACGAAGCAATTCAACTGCCAATTCGAAATCACCTTCCGCTTCGGTAAGTGCTTTCTTACAATCCATCATACCCGCACCCGTCATGGTGCGAAGCTTATTTACATCCGCTGCTGTAATATTCATGATTCAAAAAATTAATTCGTTAAAAATTAAGCCTTTGGCGTACGCTTACGAGTAGCTGGCTTTCTATCTTCCTTCTTTTCAGCTGTTGCTGGAATTTCTTCTCCAGTATCTTTATCGACTTTACGCTCAGCCAATCCTTCAGCAATAGCCTCAATAGCTACATCTAAAATTTTGCTAATAGACTTTGTTGCATCGTCGTTTGCTGGAATAGCGAAATCGATTTTACGCGGATCGCTATTGGTATCAACCATTGCGAATACTGGAATACCCAAACGCATTGCTTCTGCAACTGCGATATGTTCTTTCATTACATCAATAACGAATAATGCAGCAGGAACACGGTTCATGTCTGCAATAGAACCTAAGTTCTTACGCATTTTAGTAACCGTACGAGTCATTTGAAGACGCTCTCTTTTGCTCATGGTAGCAGCAGTTCCGTCAGCTTCCATTTTCTCAATAGAAGTCATTTTACGAACCGCCTTACGAATGGTAACGAAGTTCGTTAACATTCCACCAGGCCAACGCTCTACAACGAAAGGCATTCCGATAGCGCTTACTTTTTCAGCAACGATGTCTTTAGCTTGTTTCTTGGTAGCAACGAAAAGGATTTTCTTTCCAGATTTTGCGATTTGACGCATTGCATTGCAAGCTTCTTCA
The DNA here is from genome assembly GCA_044371675.1 of Flavobacteriales bacterium. Classification (GTDB taxonomy): domain Bacteria; phylum Bacteroidota; class Bacteroidia; order Flavobacteriales_D; family Sanyastnellaceae; genus CAIZGX01. The sequence goes on along the minus strand of JBILTF010000115.1, from coordinate 2,655 downwards.
AGCTTAACAATTGTCTTGTTCAAATCAATAATGTGAATTCCTTTTTTCTCTCCGAAGATATACGGAGCCATGTTTGGATTCCATTTGCGGCTTAGGTGTCCGAAGTGTACTCCGGCATCTAGCAATTCATCAAAAGTAACTTTTGCCATTTTCTATTTTATTCTTGTTTACGTTCTCTAAAAGTCAACCCCAAAGTAGCCATACCGAAATACGAGTCTTTGAAATTTGGATGCTAAACAAGCTCGATAAGCTTTCCATAAAGTTCTCCAGCGATTAACGCTTAGAGAACTGGAAGCGTGCACGAGCCTTACGTTGACCGAACTTCTTACGTTCAACCATACGTGGATCACGAGTGGTAAGACCTTCAGCTTTTAAAGCTGGTTTCCAATCGGGATTAAGTTCTATTAATGCTTTGCTGACAGCCAAACGAACTGCTTCTGCTTGACCAGTCATTCCACCACCGTTGATGTTTGCTTTGAAATCGTACTTCCCTTCGTTTCCAGTTAGGATGAAAGGTTGGTTAACGCGGTACTGAAGCACCAACGTTGGGAAATAATGTGCGTAATCTTTTCCGTTAATTTCAAATTTACCTGTTCCTTCTGAAAGGTAAACACGTGCTACTGCTGTCTTACGACGGCCTGAAGTATTGGTATATTGTGTAGTAGTTGCCATTGACTAAATTATCCTTTTAAAGTATAAACTGATGGTTGTTGAGCTATTTGCTCGTGGTTAGTACCTGCATAAACATACAAGTTTCTGAATACCTCACGACCCAAACGATTCTTTGGAAGCATTCCGCGAATAGCCATCTCAACCATTGCAGTTGGATGCTTAGCCATCATTTCTTTCGGGCTAGCGAAACGTTGTCCTCCAGGATAACCTGTGTAACGAATGTAAACTTTCTCATCCCACTTCTTTCCAGTAAGTGCTATCTTCTCTGCGTTTACGACTATCACGTAGTCTCCACAGTCTGCGTGTGGTGTAAACAATGGTTTGTGCTTACCGCGAAGCACAGCTGCTACTTCACTTGACAAACGTCCAAGATTCTTTCCTTCTGCATCAACAATCAACCACTGCTTGTTCGCAGATTCCTTGTTTGCCGATGGTGTTTTGTAACTCAACGTATCCATTTTATCTCTATTCTTAAAGTCAGTTCCCTAAAATTTGGGGGTGCGAAAATACAATCTTTTTTCTTATCTGCAAACACTTTTCAACATTTCTTTCATGAAAACATTAAATTTTCCTGATTCAACGTGTTTCCGGGTGTTTTTAGATGATCAACATAGCGTCACCGTAACAGAAGAATCTGTATTTCTTCTTAATGGCTTCTTTGTACGCTTCCATAACGAAATCATATCCTCCAAAGGCCGTCGTCATCATTAACAACACACTTTGTGGCTCGTGAAAATTCGTAATTAAACTGTCTGCAATCTGGAAATCGTGTGGAGGAAAAATAAATTTACTCGCCCATCCGTCGAAAGCCTTTAATGTATTGTTCGTTCCCACGCTGCTTTCAAAGGCACGAAGTGTTGTTGTTCCAACAGCACATACTCGCTTTCCCTTCTCTCTTGCGTCGTTCACTAAATCAGCAGTCACTTCAGGAATAATCAATTGCTCGCTGTCTGTCTTGTGCTTTGTTAAATCTTCCACTTCCACTGTTCTAAACGTACCCAATCCAATGTGCAACGTCAATTCAGCCATGTGAATTCCAGCAATTTCCAAACGCTTGGAAAGCTGTTTTGAAAAGTGAAGACCCGCTGTTGGTGCGGCAACTGCCCCTTCATACTTCGCGTAAATCGTCTGATAACGCTCTGCATCTTCTGGTTCAACCGGACGCTCTATGTATTTCGGAAGTGGTGTCTCGCCTAGGCTATAAACCAACTTTTTGAAATCTTCATGAGGACCATCGTACAAGAAACGAAGCGTTCTTCCACGAGAAGTAGTATTATCTATAACTTCGGCTACCAACTCATCGTTTGGACCGAAATACAATTTATTTCCAATACGAATCTTACGAGCTGGATCTACTACGGTGTCCCAAAGCAAACTCTTGTCGTTCAATTCACGCAACAAGAAAACTTCGATCATGGATCCGGTCTTTTCTTTATTGCCATACATACGCGCAGGAAAAACCTTCGTGTTGTTGTTCACCATTACATCGCCTTCGCTAAAATAATCTAGCAAATCACGAAATTTCTTGTGCTCAATCTTTCCAGTCTTACGGTCCAATACCATTAATTTGGAATCGTCGCGGTGAGGCAAAGGATGCTGAGCTATTAATTCTTTAGGCAATTCATATTTGAATTGACCCAATTTCATTGTGGAAATCAAGGTGTTATTATTTAAGTGGGGGGCGAAAGTACGAAATCAAAAAGCCTTTGTAAAGACCTTTTTCACCGAGTCGTCGCTAAAATGCTCATTTACAGCATCGTAACTAGGGTAAAATAACTTCACCCAGTCCATTGGACTCTTCGCTTCGTCTACACGAAACGGGAAACTCTCAGTTCTTCGCAAGGCGCTTAAGTATCCGCCAACGCCCAATCTCTGCCCAAAATCATTTGCAATGGACCGTATATACGTGCCCTTCGAACATCGAATTCGAAACGACACTTCCTTTCCATCAAAATCTCTCAATTCAAACGTTTCAATTTCAAT
>JBILTF010000050.1:0-16532 GCA_044371675.1 Flavobacteriales bacterium | reverse complement strand
GAGGGGTTGGAGCAATCTCAATAAATTTCTCTAACAACTCACGCACACCAAAATTATTCATGGCCGAACCAAAAAACACAGGTGCTAACTTTCCTGCTTTGTATGCCTCCACATCGAATGGATCGTATACGTTGCTAATGAGTTCCACGTCTTGACGCAATTCATTCGCATATTGACCAGCCAACTCATCGAGAATCGGGTCGTTCAAATCTTCAATATGAACAATATTCTCCTCCACCTTTGTCTTGTTGGAAGCAAATAAATTGATGCTTTTATCGTAAAGTTTGTAAACGCCTTTAAAGCTAAATCCTTTCGATATTGGCCAAGACAACGGCTGAACTTTAATAGACAGCTTGGTTTCCAATTCATCAAGAATATCGAAACCATCGCGTCCTTCCAAATCCATCTTGTTAACGAAGACAATCACTGGCGTGTCGCGCATGCGACAAACTTCCATCAATCGCTCGGTCTGAGTCTCCACACCTTTCACACTGTCAACCACCAAGATTACACTGTCTACCGCTGTAAGCGTTCGATAAGTGTCTTCAGCAAAATCTTTGTGACCGGGAGTATCGAGCAAATTAATTTGCTTGCCTTGGTATTCAAAAACCATAACCGAAGTTGCTACAGAGATACCTCTCTGTCTTTCAATTTCCATGAAATCGGAAGCCGCTGTCTTGGTTATCTTATTACTCTTAACAGCACCCGCTGTTTGAATAGCCCCTCCGAAAAGCAAGAGCTTCTCCGTTAATGTTGTTTTACCCGCATCGGGGTGAGAGATAATTGCAAACGTTCTTCTTCTTCTTATTTCTTCTTGCGCACTCGCCATGTTCTTCCTTTGTTATTTCGCTGCCGACGGTTCTACGTATGCCTTAATTTTAATGACTGTCTTTAAATCGGGTTCTGTGTTAGCCGTAATGGTCACTGACTTCTCTTGATCCTTTTCCTTCTTTGTACTGTCGAACTTCACCTTAATAGCTGCAGATTGTCCAGGTTTAATTGGATCCTTCGGCCATTCCGGAACAGTGCATCCGCACGATCCTTTGCAATCTTCAATAATCAAATCTTCCTTACCCGTATTCGTGAATTCAAAATCGAACTCACGCTTCTCCCCCTCTTTCAATCGGCCGAAATCGTGAACCCTCTTTTTGAATTTCATTTTCGTTTTCGGGCGTGCAATAGACTCTTCCCCTGAACCCTTTTCAGGAGCTGCCTTAGGAAGAATCACAGGTGCCGGCTGGCTTGGAATAACTTCTCCAGTGTTGGTTGAAGAAGTATAACAACTTGCAAAAACAAGCACTGCACTTCCAAAAACAATTACTAGCTTTTTCATTTTCTTATTTTTTCGATTTTGATTTACCCATTTTGTATTCGTCGAATCCCAATGGCATTTTCTCAAATTCACCATTGATAAGAATTTCCATTCCGCGTTTGAACGCTGGATTCAACTCATTGATAATTTCATAGAACGATTCGTTTTCATAAATTCCTCTTCCTACCAAAGCTTTCATTCTCACTAGAATCACTTGCTTTGAACGAGCGAATTCTACCTCATTGAATTTCACTTCCTTCTTCTCTGCTGCCTGAATGAAGGCTTGCACCTCGCCTTCCGAAAACATGAATTTTGATATAAAATCTTTTGACGTTGGATACTTCTTCTTCAACTCATCGCGATGAGCATCTACATACTCCATGGTCCAATCGTTGGTAATTCCAATGCGTAACAAATCCGAAAAATACTTGCTGTTCTCCGAAGTATCTAGCGGCACGAAGATGTCTGGCATAATTCCTCCTCCGCCATAAACGGTGCGCTTCGTTAGACGAGTTTCGTACTTATCTTTTTCGGAAAACTTAATGCTATCCGCATGAAAGAATTCGCCATTCTTTAATCGCTTCAAATAATCCATCTCGTAATCCTCCAATCCTTTTTCGTAAGGCTTCTGAATACATCTTCCAGCAGGCGTATAATACTTCTGAACGGTTAAGCGAACCATAGAGCCGTCGGGCAAAGGAACTGGACGTTGAACCAATCCTTTTCCAAAAGATCTTCTTCCTACAATAACTCCGCGGTCCCAATCTTGAATAGCACCGCTCACAATTTCACTTGCACTCGCTGAGGACTCATCAATCAGCACTACCAATCTTCCCTCTTCAAATCTGCCTTTAATGCGAGGTTTCGCATTTGTTTTCTCTTCTGGGAAAGAACGTCCTTTTGTGAATACAATCAATTTGTCTTTATCCAAAAACTCATCACACATATCAATCGCAGCGCTTAGCATTCCACCTCCGTTGTCTTGAAGATCGAGCACTAAATCGCGCATTCCCTTTTTCTTCAAATCGTCTAACGCCTTGTGTAATTCTTCGGTAGTTGTCTTCGCGAAGCGAGACACTTTAATATACCCAATTCCTTCAGCGGCCATATATGCCGCGTCAATAGAATAGATTGGAATCTTATCACGAATGATTTCATACGTCGCAACGCCCGGAACTCCTTTTCTCAGAATACCCACCTTCACCTTTGTTCCTCGCGGACCACGAAGCTTCTTGAAAACATCGGTGTTCTTCATACCAACGCCCGCTACATTCACTCCGTCAACCGTTACAATTTTATCACCTCCACGAATTCCTAATTTCTCCGAAGGCCCTCCCTGGATAGGTTCCACAACCATAATGGTGTCATGAAGTATGTTGAATTGAACTCCAATTCCATCGAAGCTTCCTTCCAACGGCTCATTAGCTTCTTGTACTTCTTCAGCGCTGATATAGGTTGAATGAGGATCCAATTCCTCTAACAGGGAAATAATTGCTTTTTCTGTAAGTTCTTTTGAGTTTACCGAGTCGACGTACATGTATTCGATGTAGTTCAGCAACGATGCGAATTTGTCGGTTGTTGTTTTCGGATCTGGCTGTGCCCAAGCAGTGGCTGTAATAAGCGATTGGACAACTAAAAACAGGACTATTTTCTTTTTCATAAGTTCGGGATAAAGGTACAACGCAGTTTCGTTGTACCAATGTCCCTAACCAAAAAACCGTACCACTATTGCACGTCGAATTCCACAACCAATTCTTCGGCTGCATTTCCGCTTTCATCAACCGCCTGTAACTCCCAATGCCACACTCCGTGAATAGTATCAGGAACAACATAGTACAGGGTCTTGGTAACAGTAGTTCCCGATAATGCAAGAATGCGCGTGTCTACCCACAGCCCAACATTTGGAACAACCGCAGTTGTATCCACTTCACCATTGTGCCCGTGCCCATCTGCAGCATCGTGAATACTCGCCTTCATTTGACTTAAAGGATGACTATCGGTAATTGTAAAACGAATTGCCAAAGAATCCCCCGGTTGTACCAAGAAATCTAGCCCCATAACATCGTTCACTGAAACGGAACTTATTGCTGGTGGGTTTGTATCTTCTTGATGACAGCTTTGAAGAATGAACGCTCCTCCGATTAACACAAGAAACGATATAAGAATTTGTTTTTTCATTTTGAGTTGATTTTAAAATTTAATTAATGTTTGAATAAATACATTTCGGCCCATTTCCGGAAGATTCAGTCTTCTGTAGTTACTCGTGTGATTGTAATAAAACGAATTGAAAAGATTGTTTACACCAAAATTACTTTCGAGCGTTAGTCCGCGCAATTTCCATTCTACTTTCAATCTAGAATCTAGCGCACGATATCCAGCCGTTGACTTCTCATTTCGGTCAACTCTGTTCTGCGTGGCAGCCCAATTGCCTTGCACTTCCAACTGAACATTCAACTTGTTTTTCAATTCGAATAATTTCTTTTGAAGCAATACACTCGAAGAAATAGGCGGAGTAAACGGAGAAGCTGTTCCCGATGAAAATAAGTAAGAAAACACCGACTGCGCGCTCCATTCTATTTTGGTTCGCGGGTTCATTTGAAATTCGCTTTTAATTTCCCCTCCCGAAAACATTGCGCGATCTTGCGAATAAACGTGAACCTGCCCACCATCTGACAGTTCAGAATAAAACGAAGACGCACGAAGAAAAATGTAGTTGGAAAAATAATGCGCATACGCTGCTGCTGACAATCGGATTTTTTTGGTTTGAAGTTCATACGCGGCATCGAAAAGATAACCTACTTCCGGATTCAACATGGCATTGCCTTGCTCGTGGCGGAAGGTGCCGTGATGGACGCCGTTAACAAACAACTCCGCAGCATTCGGCATGCGCCAAGCCCGCTGAAGACTGTATTTCAAAGACTGTCCCTCACGAATGGAAACCGCTTCTCCAATTTCGAAAGACCATCCAGCAAATTTTCGAGTCATCTCATTCGATCGAACATAGTAAGATCCAATGCTATCAACCGATGCGTATATAGGAGAGCGAAAAGCTTCGTCATGCATTCTTCCCTGCTCCACTCGCATTCCAAAGGTTCGGAAGGTTTCTTTTCTTCTATGTTGAAGGGGAACGTTCTGTTGCAAGTAAACCGCGTTCTGAACTCCTGAATAATTCGGTAAAAGAAAATCATAACCACCTCGAGTATGCTGAAGCAATTCCGAAAATAATCCAACTAACGTCTTTGTCCCTTCCTTCGAAGTCATGCGCAAAAACGAATTGATTTGCGCTGAACGCAAACGCAAGTCGTGCGCAACGTTATAATTCGGCAACGGCTGAAAGCCCTCTCTTCGTGGAAGAATAAACTCTTGCCTTCTGTTTTCTTGAACACCCGCATTCGTTTCAAACCAACCCCAACTTGTGTTGGAAGAAAAATGCAAAGCCGTCTTTAAATGTCGCAACGACACATTGGGATAACCGACATTCCTAGAATCACCATCGCTCTGTACACTGCCAACAGTAGGCACTCCGATCGCACCGACGAACATACCTGCTTGCTGCGTGTACAAACTTTGCGACAACTGAATTTTCCCTTTGGGAAATAATCTTCCAACAACAAATTGCTCGTGCACATCTTTCCCCGCCGTGTTTTGAAGAGCGCCGTGAACAAGCGGATAAATTCTTCTCAAATACGTGAACGAATCGGCAGGCAATTGCATGTCGCCATAATTCATTAACGTGCTTCGAAGCTTCAAGTAATTTTTATTTTTTCGAATTGAAATTTGAGCGGAATTTCCAAGTGTATTGTTGTTCGATTGGAAGATGGAACCTACGTTTCCATGGACACCCTCTTTAGGCACTTCGGGCAAGCGAATGGAAAGCACTCCGCCTATTGCGTCTGATCCATACATGACATTCCCCGCACCTTTCCGCCATTCAATGTTCTCAATTTGAAACGGATCAATCTCTAGCCCGTGATCACTTCCCCACTGCTGCGCCTCATGCTTCATTCCTAAATCTTGAATGAAGCAGCGCGAACCTGAATACGCCCGAATCTGCGGCTTGCTCATTCCTGCTCCGGTTGAAATGGAAGAAATACCTGGCTGCGATTTCAGCTTGTCTGAAAGCGTGAGTCCATTGGCCAACGTAAGTTCTGCTGCTGAAAGCGAAACCATGGCTTGCGAAGATCTTCGCACTTCTACTTTAGAAGTTCCATCTTCAATGACAATTTCATTCAATTGAAAATTAGAAGGAAGCAATTCAATGCGCAAGGTTGTTATGGAATCGCGCTCCACGGTGAAGTCGAAAAGCTTCGCCGCGTAATTGTCCTTCAACACATGTAAATGATATTTTCCAACTGGAATTTCTTCCACAATAAAATACCCTTTACCGTCGGTAATGACTTCGGTATTGAGCTCATGCACTTCAACATGAACATGAGAAAGGGGCAATTGCGTAGAGGCATCAACTACAATTCCGTGCAGTTGCGCTTGTGCAAAAAATCCCATTCCCAAAAAGAGAACAAGAAAAAATAAACGCATTGAAAAAGATTAAGAATGAATTCGAAAAGAATTAACGATCATCCTTGGGGAGGTCCTCTGCCCGACTGTTCTACAAAAAATGAATCTGAAAATGGCGAAACATATACCGACGTTGCTACAGGCAATTCAACATTGCAATGAAAAGCAATGTCTAAAATTTCTACTGGTAAATAAGGAAGGGCTTTGATTGCACAGTACTGGCATTGCTCGTCTTCATGCTCGTGAGAAGTTTCTGAATCATGACTGTGCGCCGTGAGTTGGTGAAAGGTTTGAAAAGAAAGTACACCAACAAACAGCACAAAGAGTGCACTCGCTAATGTTTTTCTTAATCTGTTTTTCACCTTGCGAAGATAGACCTAAACGGCATTACCACGACCCACCTGCTCCGCCGCCGCCAAAGCTTCCACCTCCAAAACCGCCGAAGCCTCCTCCACCGCCTGATCCTCCGCCGAAGCCGCCGCTTCCTCCACGAAATGAATTGTAATAGCCCGAGTGACGCGTGTTCATAGATGCGAGTAAGGCCCATGCAGCCCAAAAGCCTAGGTTGTTTGTGCGTGCATACTGACGGGTGCTTTTCACTTTAAACAAAAAGAAAACACTGGCAATGACTATGAAGAAAACGAGAGCACCCAGTATTCCGCCTTTGTTCTTTTTCTTTTCAGGAGAATATTCACTTGCAGGATATTTTCCGCGAGATAAATCGGAAAGTATTTGAACGCTTTTAGCAATGCCTTCAAAATATTTTTTTTGCTTCGCTAAAGGAATAAATTCGTTTTCGACAATGGTGTAAGAAATAGCATCTGGAATGGTACCGTGCAGACCTCTTCCAACAGCAATAAAAGCCTCTCCTTTCGAAGACGGTTGTTTCGGTTTAATAAGGAATACGATTCCGTTGTCTTGCTTGGCTTGTCCAACACCCCAACTTTCTCCCAATTTCGTGGCGAAAGCGTAGGGTTCAAATCCGCATAGATCTTCCACAATAACCACTACAATTTGTGTCCCTGTTGTACGCGCTAAATTTTGCAAGCTGTCTTCCAACAATTGTATTTCATTTGCCGCCAACATGTCTGCGCCATCATAAACCAAACGGCGATCATCTTTCGCGGGGAAACAATCTTGAGCGTTTGCTTGAGCGCCAAAGACGAACAAAGCAGCAACGAATAATACTTTAACGGCTGACTTTATTGCTAATCTCATTGACGTCGTTTTCTTGATAAGGGAAATGTGATTTTAATGCTGAAGCAATGCTGAGGAAACAAGAACGAATCCCTTCAGCGTAGTTATCCGATTTAAAATCATGAATTAAAGTTGAAAGACAATTGGAAAGAAACTCTTCCGACAAATGCGCTTTCGCTCCTGCATCTGCAAGGATAGAGACCCTTCTATCGTTGATACTCACATAGAGCAGCACAGCATTGCGCTTCTCGGTCTTGTGCAATTCCAATTCTGAAAAAACAAAAGCTGCTCTGTCCAGCAAATCTTCCTTGCACATCTCTTCGATGTGCAATTTGAATTCTGCTGAAGTGAGCAGCTCTGCTTCTTCAATGGCCTTTTCTACCTGTATAGAAAATTGTTCCTCGAAGAAAAATTCCATTATTCGAAACTAACCTTTGGCGCGTTTTCGCTTCCAGCATCGGCTTCAAACATCTTACGAACCTTGAATTCTTCATCGTCGTCGCCAACCAATCCAAGCGCCTTGTGCTTCCAAAATCCACGAACATAACTGTTGAATTGCTTCACCGCTTCGTTGTAATAATCACGTTCTGTTTTGACTTGATTCTCGGTTCCTTCCAATTGAGCTTGAAGAGTTTTGAAGTTTTCAGTGCTGTTTATTTGAGGATAACTCTCAACAGCAATCATTAATTGCTTAATTCCTCTGTCCATGTTCTGGGCACTGGCCATATACTCATCTTGATTCTTTGCCGAAACCATTCCTGCGCGGGCATTGGTAACCTCGGTCAAAATCTTTTCCTCATTCGCTGCAGCACCTTTCACAGTTGCAATCAATTGCGGAACCAAGTCTGCGCGACGCTGATAAGCGGTTTGCACGTTCGCCCATTTCTCATTTACGGCTTCTTGCTTTTCTACAGCACCGCTGTATACGCTGGTCCCATAAAAATAGAAAATACCATATCCTAAAACTATTACTCCTACTACTGCGAGCAGAGCCATTAACACTTTGTTTGATTTCATTTTTGTTTATTGTTGAACGAAGTTGTTCTTTTTTTTCTTGTTAAGCAAATTATTTATTTAACGATTCGAAGTTGGCTTGGATGAACTTGGTTAATTCAGCACCTTTCAAAATACCTTTTGAAAGCATGGCCAATTGAACCGCTTGTTGCGCCAGACCTTTACCCGATTCTTTATCGGCATTGATCTTCTGCATTAAGGGGTGATTCGAATTCACGACTACCGTGTAGCTATCTGGAAGTTCTCCGTAGAAATTCATTCCTCCTCCACCGCCCAAAGCGCTCTGCTCTTTCATGCGTCGCATGAATTCGTTCTGAACGATTGTTACCGGGGCTTCCGTTGAAGACATATTTTCAAAACTCACATTGAAAGACTTTGTATCGAGGTTCTCTTCGAACAAAGGCTTCAACGCTGTCTTTTCTTCTTCGGTAAGCAATGATGCTGTGTTCTCTTCCTTTTCAATCAGCTTGTCTAACACATCGCTGTCTACACGCTTGAACTTCAACGTTTGATCTTTCGATTCAATTTGCGAAATCAGATGCGGCGTTAAAGGTGAATTCATTTCAATCACTACATAACCGCGGTCTTTCGCTGATGCTATAAATGAATCTTGCGCTTGACTGTCGTTGCTGTAGAGCACCACAGTATTTCCGTTTTTATCTTTTTGAAGACCTTCCACTTTCGTTTTCAATTCTTCCAAATTGAAATATTCGCTGTCGGTTGTTTTGAATAGATTGAAGTTAGCTGCTTTCTCGTTGAACTTCTCTTCCGACAACATTCCGTAATGAATGAAAACGGAAATATCGTCCCACTTTTCTTCGAAATCTTTGCGGTCTGCATTGAACATGCTGTTCAACTTATCGGCAACCTTCTTGGTGATGTGCGCTGAAATCTTCTTCACGTTTCCGTCTTCTTGCAAATAGCTGCGCGACACGTTTAACGGGATGTCTGGAGAATCGACAACACCGTGCAGCAACGTAAGGAAATCGGGAAGAATGTTCTTCACTTCATCTGTGATGAAGACTTGGTTGCAATACAACTGAACTTTGTTGCGGTTGTTTTCCATGTTCGCCTTCAACTTGGGAAAGAATAAAATTCCGGTTAGGTTGAAAGGATAATCTACGTTGATATGAATATGGAACAACGGATCTTCGAAGGAATACGGATACAATTCACGATAGAAATTATCGTAGTCTTCTTGTTGAAGATCGGCTGGTTTCTTGGTCCAAAGAGGCGTTGTTGAATTGATAACGTTGTCCACGGTCGTTTCAACGCGCTTCACATTTCCTTTGTCGTCTACTTCCCCACTTGGATCATTGATGTGTTCTGTTTTTTCACCGAATACAATCTCTATTGGCATGAATCGACAATACTTATTTAGAATTCCTTCCAAACGAGATTTTTCAGAAAACTCGGTTGAATCGTCTGCGATGTGCAAGATGATATCGGTTCCGTAGGTTTCTTTTTCTACTGTTTCCATGGTGAAGTTCGGCGAACCGTCGCACACCCATTTCACCGCTGGAGCTTCTTTTCTCGACTTCGAAATAATCTCTACTTCCTTCGCCACCATAAATGCGGAATAGAATCCTAAACCGAAGTGCCCAATGATTTGGGCGTCTTGATATTTACTAACGAATTCTTCAGCACCGCTGAAGGCAATTTGATTGATGTATTTGTCAACTTCCTCTTCAGACATACCGACTCCATTGTCGCGAATGGTTAAGGTTTTGTCCGCTTCATTCAAAATAACTTCAACACGATAGTTCTCTGCTCCTTCTTTCAATTCGCCAAGACTGCTCAATGTTTTTGCTTTTTGACAAGCATCTACTGCGTTACTTACGAGTTCTCGCAAAAAGATCTCATGATCTGAATACAAGAATTTTTTAATAATGGGAAAAATGTTTTCGGTCTGAACTGAAATATTTCCTTGTCTCATAGTTTGATAATTTTCCCAGGCTCTTTCAACCAATATGCCACTTGCGGCTTTAAGACAACCTGTCAGCGAACACTGACAAATAAAAAAGGGGCCGATTACTCGACCCCTTTCTCTCTGCTAAAAAGTCTCTTAGCGAATTACGATACGTGAAGAAGATGCTTTGCCATCTTTCACCATTTGCAATTCATAGATACCAGGAGCAATACCGTTCAGGTTAAGCTCAATGTTTTGTGTTCCTGTGCTTACAGTAACTTGATTCGCTTGAACCATTTTACCTACTGCATCGATTAAGTTCACATTCATTGCACCACCCTTTGTGCTGTTCAAACGAACAGTTAAGTGGTCTGTAGCAGGATTTGGGAATACCACTACATTTGAAATAGTCTCTATCTCTTCAACATTAACAATTGAGATAACAACCTCTTCTCTTGGACCAGGACAGTCAAAAGTAGGAGCATGTGCGTGCCAATCGTAGAAGAAGTAATAATAATTGTCGCCGTCTTGGTTTTGATTATTGCTGGTAACGGTAGTACCTGTGATACTGATTAAGCCGCTTACATCATATGGATACTGGTAAGGAGAAGCAACAGTAACGTCACGATCTCTCCACAAACCAGAGTTGCTCGTTGTCGTTTTTAAACCATAACCGTTTCCAGCAGGAACGAAAAAGTTAAGATCTATGTAAGACTGACCGTTTGGAATATTAACATCAGCCGTTGCAATCACCGTTAGATTCCCATCAACGACTTGAATGGTACGAACACCTGCAGCATTCGAAAACACCAAAACACTATCCAAAATCACATCTTCCAAAGCATCGAACTTATTAAAGTTCGATGGATTGCTCGTGAAGTATAAACCGTTCACAGCGTCGTTCGTAGCCTTACCACCATTCCCTATTGCTCCGCCATAAGTTGCAACATCTTCAACCCAATATGAAGTTGGAGAAGTTGCGATTGTTGGCGTCGTGAATGTTGAACCCGTTGCGATTGGAGATCCACCTGTTGCAACATCGTACCAGTTAAGGTTTGTTCCTGTAGCCGTTAAATCCGCTGTTACACCAGCAGCATCGATTGTTACGTCAACTGCAGTTGGAGCAGCAGGAGCGTCGTAGACTATAACATTTGTCAAATCTGTTGTTACAAATCCACATCCGACTTCAATCAGAACACTATATTCGCCCGCAAGTGCAGCATTTATTGTTTGCGTTTCCTCTCCGTTACTCCACAAGTAGCTAGCTCCCTCAGAGGCCGTTAATTCTACTGAAGAACCTTCACAAAAGTCTAATGCTCCAAGCACAGTAACTTCCGGTGCGGTTTCACTAACTTCAACAATTATAGCATTTGATTGAGAAGCGCATCCATCACTATCAAAAGCAATGGCGGTATATAAACCTGGATCGGAAAGAGTAATTGAACTTGTTAAAGCGCCGTTGCTCCAAATGAAATTCTCAGCACTCGTTGAAGCAGTTAAGTCTACCGTTTGTCCCGCATATAAAACACCTTGGCAACTAGCCGTGATTGAAGCAACCGGAGCAATACAATCAACTTCTACGAGGCTGTGGTACTGATCAGTTCCAGGATTTGGGATGACTGTAGTTCCTCCAGCAGGCCAGTGAATAACAGCGTAGTCGATAGAAGTTTCAGAACCGATACCGAAGTTTAAGATGTTCGAGTTGGTAATACCGTAGCTAACACCTGAACGAACCTCACGTACTTGAGTTCCCCAAGCACCGTGAATTTCAACAAGAGCACCTACGGCGTTTTTGTTTGAAATAACACCTTCCAAATGGAAACCTACCCAATGGTTATTGTTTCCTCCGTTAATTTGAAGGCGGTCAGCAACGTTACTTGGAGTGTTGTATCCATTTGGATTACCGTATCCTGCGTAAACGTCAACAAATCCATCGTTATTCAAGTCACCCAATCCGAAACCGTGCATGGTCTGTGGATTGTTGAAAGAACTAGTCTGTGATGTAAATGTGTGATCTCCATTGTTGCGGTAGTATCCGAAAGCTCCTCCAGCGTATACAACATCAATGAATCCGTCGTTATCAAAGTCAGTCATTTGACCTTGCATGAAGAATCCAGAAACGTTTTGCAATCCTGAACCAGCTGTAATGTCTGTGAAGTAGCCAAGACCGTTGTTCTCATATATTTTCAAAGTACTACTGTGCGTAGTCATCATACAATCGAAGTCTCCATCGTTATCAATGTCGCCAAATGTCGCGGTCCAAGATTGTTGAAGGTTAACCAATCCGCGAGCATCAGCATCTTCATGAAATACATTATTTCCATCATTAACGAAAAGCAAGTTTGTTCGACGCTTATCTAAAGGATCGTTTGAAGTCTGACGGCATTTCGCTACCAATAAATCAAGGTCACCATCACGATCAAAGTCAGAAAACTCGTTTCCGTAGTTACCAGACATTAAAGGATCGTTCGTTCCCGGATAGTTACCAGCGTATAGATTGTAATCCAAAACTGTGTTTCCAGCAGCATCTGTCATAATGGTGTTCTTGTGAACCATATTTCCAGCGCCATCGTTTCTCCACATATTAGATGGACCATCGTCATGACAAGCGAAGAAATCTAACCATCCGTCGTTGTCCATGTCACCAAGCGTACATGCTTGAGTGAAGATTCCAATTGGAAGAGTTGATTCAGCAATAGTTCCTGACGCATTCATCTTGTATACGTGAAGGTTATCATAGGCACCTCCGGAAATTACATCGGCGTAACCATTGTTATCAAGGTCACCCACTGTCATTCCCCATTGCGAAGAACCCAATTCAGTGCCGGAACCCACCTGCGTGAAAGTACCGTTAGCTTGTTGATGCAAAATGCGGAGTGTTTTACTTTGGTCCATAACTACGATGTCATTCAATCCATCGTTGTTCATGTCCCAAACTCCTGTAACACCTCCGCTGTAATAAGAACCTGGAAGGATTCCCACTGTGAAGGTCTGTGCAGTTGCGGAAGCAAAGGTTGCTATTGCAAGAGCTAAAACGTAAAGTTTTTTCATAAAGGTTAATTGGTTTTCAAAATTTCGAAGGGGAAAATACAACAAAGGCCGATATAACAATACCGACTGCGTGAAAAAAAATGACGAATTATTGAAAACTACATTCGAGCAACGAGCTCTGAATACAACTCGGTTAAATATGTCTCATTTTTCTCCGCTATGGCAATAATTTCTTGAATACTCGTGCGTTTTAAACGAATGGGGTCGCAGGCATCGGTTAGTATGCTAATTGCACAGCACGGAACGCCCATGTGCACGCACGCAATAACCTCTGGCACGGTGCTCATACCCACCGCGTCTGCGCCTATGGTGCGAAGAAAACGATATTCCGCGCGGGTTTCCAAATTGGGACCGGGAACAGAGGCATATACTCCTTCATTCAGAACAACCCCTTTTTCAACGGCTATGTCCTTTAGAAGATTGTTCAACTTTATACTATATGGTTCAAGCATGTCGGGGAAACGGTTTCCCAAGTCGTCATGATTGGGTCCGCGAAGGGGATTATCGGGCTGAAGGTTAATATGGTCATCTATGAGCATGAGAGAGCCCAAGGCGAAATCAGGATTCAGAGCTCCAGCTGCGTTCGAAAGAAGAATTGCTTTCGCTCCAAGTAATTTCATAACACGAACAGGCAAAACCACTTCATCCATCGAATACCCTTCGTAATAGTGAAATCGTCCTACGCAAGCGAGAACCTTCTTTCCATTCATTTCACCATAAATCAATTTCCCAAAATGAAACTCAACAGTCGCAATAGGGAAGTTTGGAATCATGCTGTAGCTGAATTCCTTCAACACAGTAATCTTGTTCACCAATCCGTGTAAACCAGTCCCTAAAACAATCCCTACATCTACGTGCCCTACTCCCCTTTTGCTGAGCCATTCAGCGCTCTCTTGAATTTCTATCATATTCTATAATTTGGTTTTAATTCGTGCACTTTTCGAAATGCTAACGTACACATTCCTTGCGGATTAAAAAAGTTATTCACGGCTATTAACACTCCATACACAAAGGTCGTGTGTAAAACTTCATTCAGAAAAAAAATGTTCTAGGAGATAAAGCGACGTACTTTCGCTAAACGTGTGAAACACGCGTGAAACAAGTAAAAAGAACTTAAAAACCCCGATATCATGGGAAAAATAATAACCGTTGCAAATCAGAAAGGCGGCGTTGGAAAAACAACCACTGCCATTAATCTTGCTGCTGCATTGGGCGTATTGGAATTCAAGACACTTTTGGTTGATGCCGACCCTCAGGCAAACGCAACTAGCGGTGTTGGTGTAGATCCGAATACTGTTAAGACAAGCATTTACGAGTGCTTGATTAACGACGTTGACCCACGAGATATCATTATAACGACTGAAAGTCCAAACCTCGATCTTCTTCCTTCACACATTGATTTGGTTGGAGCCGAAATTGAGTTGATTAATATGCCCAGCCGCGAGTATATGCTTCGTGGCACATTGAATAAAATTAAAGACGATTACGATTTCATAATCATTGACTGCTCCCCGTCTTTAGGATTGGTAACTGTGAATGCATTGTCAGCTTCAGCCAGTGTCATTGTTCCGGTTCAATGTGAATATTTCGCTTTGGAGGGACTTGGGAAATTATTGAACACTATAAAAATTGTTCAACAAAAATTAAATACAGAATTAACTATTGAAGGCATTCTGTTAACGATGTACGATACCCGTCTTCGCTTGAGTAATCAAGTGGTTGAAGAAGTGCGCATGCATTTTCAAGAGATGGTTTTCGACACTTTAATTCACCGCAACACTACATTGGGAGAAGCGCCTAGCTTTGGTCAAACGGTGATTATGCATGACGCCTCGTGTAAGGGAGCGGTGAACTATTTGAATATGGCGCGTGAGCTTCTTCAAAAAAATAATTTGACGAAGATGGGTAGCGACGAAAAATACATTCCTGTAGATCATGAGTAAGAAACAAGCATTGGGAAGAGGATTAAGTGCTCTGTTGGAGCATTCTCCAGTATCTAGTAAAAGTGAACTCGTTTCGCAGGCGGCGGCACTTTCGGGTGAGAAAGAAGTTGGGCACGTGGCAGGAACGATTACCCTTTTGAACATCTCGCAAATTGAAGCGAATCCTTATCAACCGCGCAAGGACTTCAATAACGACGCGTTAATTGAATTGGCCACAAGTATTGGTGAACTCGGACTAATTCAGCCGATAACGGTTCGAAAAGTTTCTTCCCAGAAATACCAAATCATTTCCGGGGAACGTCGCTTTCGTGCTAGCCAAATGGCGAACCTTACAGAGGTCCCTGTATACTTGCGTGAAGCAGATGACTTAGGCATGTTGGAAATGGCGTTGGTGGAAAACATTCAACGTGAAAACCTGAATGCACTCGAGATTGCCATTAGCTACAAACGCTTAATGGAAGAGTGCAGCCTAACTACCGACAAGCTTGCAGACCGCGTTGGTAAAGACAGAACGACAGTGACCAACTACGTTCGCTTGCTTCGCCTTCCTCCGGAAATTCAATTTGGAATTATTGAGAAACGCATTAGCATGGGCCATGCGCGAGCTTTAATTAACGCTGAACCAGAGAGCAAACAGATTAAAATTTTCAAGTTAATTCTTGAGAAAGATTTAAGCGTTCGCAAGGTGGAAGAGTTAGTGAAGGAAAACGACGCTCCGAAGTTGTTCGCATCGAAAGCGAATCTCATGCCGCTTGAAATTCAGAAAATGCAGGCAGACTTAAAATTACGATACGGAAAGAAAGCCAAGGTTACTCGCAATGAAGGTGGCGTTGGAAAAGTTGAAATTCCGTTTACGACTGACGACGATTTAGAGCGCATAATTTCTATGCTCGGACTTAATTAAACAGTATGAAGCACGCGTTCATCGCACTTCTTATGCTTATTGCATTGAACAGCATTGCCCAACGCAATGCTGTCGCTGTTTCAGACAGTTCCAACTTTCAATTGAAATGGAACCAGCCACACAGTCCGCTTAAAGCAACAATTTATTCAGCCGTACTCCCGGGAAGTGGCCAGATCTACAATCGCAAATATTGGAAGGCACCCATAGTTTATGCAGGACTTGGAGCTTGCGTGTATTTCATTTCAGACAACACTCAGAACTATCGTTTTTGGAAAAATGCATACATCGCATACAATGACCTGGATCCATTAACTAATCCAAACGGTGAAGCCGAAGGATTGAGTAATGCGCAGCTCGATGCCAATCAATTGTACTACAAAAAGCTAGTAGACATTAGCTATATGAGTTTCCTTGGCGTATACGCTCTTCAAATTATTGACGCGAATGTCGACGCACATTTATTTTCATTCGATGTAAGTCCGAACCTTTCGTTGAACTACAGGCCTGTTGTCTCGCCAAGGTTCACCGGACTTCATTTCACCTTAAATATTCACTAATGAAAATTGCATTGTTGGGATATGGAAAGATGGGCCAAGCCATTGAAGCTTTGCTTTCCGAATACGGACACTCGTGCGTTGGAAAATTCAATTCCGAAAATCCTGCAACCATTGAAAAAATTAGAGAAGC
>JBILTF010000049.1:0-16561 GCA_044371675.1 Flavobacteriales bacterium | reverse complement strand
AGACTTTAATTATTTCCAATCCCATTTGGGTTAAAATCTTCAATATTGCTTCGCTTCCTTTATCTTTGTAACTCTCAGGAGAACCCATGGCAGAAACAAAATCGAATTTTCTAGACGCTGACGACCTCAGGCCGATTACGCGCTTCCTGAACAA
Organism: Flavobacteriales bacterium; assembly: GCA_044371675.1. Taxonomy (GTDB): domain Bacteria; phylum Bacteroidota; class Bacteroidia; order Flavobacteriales_D; family Sanyastnellaceae; genus CAIZGX01. The sequence goes on along the minus strand of JBILTF010000049.1, from coordinate 16,407 downwards.
AAGTTGGTTTTGGATTGTGGGTTGTGCGCTTGTTGCATTCGTGGCGGGCTATTTCTATACACATAGGCTTCCAAGTATTTACGCTTCGAAAACAGAGATTCTTTTACGTTCTTCTGAAACGTACGATTATCAAAAAAGTATGTACAGTGAATTGGGTTACATCTCGCTTATGCAGGACGTTACCAACCAAAAGAGAATTATTGCCTCGTACGACATCGTGGAAAAGAGTCTAGATAAGTTAGATTACACTATTTCTTATTATTTAGTTGGAAGGGTAAAAACCTTACAAGTAGAGGCATTCGATGCAATAAAAGTTAAATGCGACTGGAAAAAAATGGCTTCCGGCATGTACAATGTTCCCATAAATATTAAAGTTTTAGACATGGGGCATTATGAGCTGAGTTATGAATACGCCGGTAAGCTAACTTCAGCCTCTTACGAATTTGGTAAGGAATACATGGAGCAGTTGTTTACCATTCATTTGGATCTTGCTCAGCATGTCGATGAATCAAGACTGTCAACAGTTACAGATCAAAGCTTCCAGATTCGCGTAAGGCCTATGCAGCAGCTGGTAGACAAATACATGGGAGCTCTGGTCATTGAGAATGTGGAGTATACAAGTATTCTCACCCTGACCTGTCAAGACGAGCTGCCTACAAGAGCAAAAACATTCTTAGATACGCTTGCTAAAGTGTACATCGATTATACTCTGTACAATGAAATTGCCATTAACGAAAATACCCAAGCCTACATTGATATTCAAATCAATAAAATCGTAAAGATTATTGATTCGTTGGAATTCGCAATGGAGCTTTTCAAAGACGCTCGAGACATTCTCGATTTAAGTAAAGAGCAAGACGCGGCATTTGAAGCATTGACTAGCTCAGACGTGACTCTGCGGGACTTGCAATTGAGAAGGGAGTCTATTCAAGGACTGGAGAATTTCTTGTTGAAGGAACCTGATCGCGCTGTTATTCCTCCAATGAATTATTTACGTGAAGAAGACGTAACCTTAACAGAATTAGTGAAGGATCTCTTCCAACTGAAACAAAAAAGGAGCTCCTTATTAGTAGATGTTAAATCACCTGACAAACGTGTTCAACGGGTAGATTCTACTCTTCAAACCATTCGAAATAGTATTTTCAAATACACGAAGGACACCAAAGTGGCGATTGATGAGCGAATTGCAGATTTAAAATTGCAGATTTTAGATTTGGAGTCTGAGTTAGCAGACATTCCTAAAAGTGAGCGAGACTTGATGTCTATAGAGCGTAAGTTGAAAGTCAATGAAGAGCTCTATACATTCTTATTAGAAAAGAAAGCCAATACAGTCATTGCTCGCGCTGCAATCATTCCTCAAACAAGTGTTATTGAAGCAGCGCGGAACATGGGAGTTGTGGGTCCAGACCGCCAGCGTATTATTTATCTTTGGATTGGAGTCGGAATATTAATCTCGTTGATAATTGGTCTTATTCGCATGGTATTCTTCGAGCACATCGAGCACTTGCGCGAGTTGAAGCAATTAACGAAACTGCCTGTCATAAGTGGTATTCCGAATTACGAAGAAATTGAAAGAGATCCTATCGCCATCGATGCTAACCCACGTGGAAATGTAAGCGAAGCTTTCCGAACTCTTCGAACGAATTTGCAATACCTTCTTCCAGATAGTGGACACAATCTTATTCTTATTTCATCCCTCCATCCCGGAGAAGGAAAAACATTTGTTTCAACAAACCTTGCCGCCACTTTGGCGAAGGCATCCAAGAAGGTGCTCCTTTTAGACTTTGACTTGCATAAACCTAAAGTTCATAAAATGTTCCGCACCACGAACATGCAAGGTGTGAGCACCTATCTTATTGGAAAGGCGAGCCTTGATGATTTGGTTTTTCACTCAGAAATCGAGAATTTAGATGTTGTTTTGGCAGGCCCTGTTCCTCCAAATGCTTCTGAGCTTTTGCTTAATTCTAGAGTTGATCAACTTCTAGCGGAAGGATTAAAGCGTTATGACTACGTGATTATAGATACTCCGCCGATCATGCTTATTACAGATAGCTTGGTGCTGCTCGCTAAAGTGGATCGCGGAATTCTTGTAATGAACACCCTCAAAGCAACGAAGCAAGGTGTTCAATACTTGGAAGATGTGTTGAGTCAAAACAGTCTGAGCAATACAAGTATTTTGCTTAATAACATTAAGCAAAAACGCTGGAGATACTATTACGGAAAGTATGCTTATCGTTACGGTTATGGCTACGGTTACGGTTATGGCTACGGATATGGCTACGGATATGGCTATGGATACGGTGGATACGGTGAAGAAACTAAGGCCAAGGGGAAGAAGAAAGATAAATAATAGCCTAAGCCATGGTATCGCTCATTATTACGACCTACAATTATGCCCATTATATCGAACGCGCTATTCGCAGTGCGCTTGACCAGTCGCTCGCAAAATCGGAATACGAAATCATTGTTGTCGATGATGCCTCAACAGATGCTACTTGCCAGATCCTGGAGAACTATTCTGACGTTGTAAGGGTATTTAATTTAAGTGAGAATTTGGGTTTAGCAGGTGCTCGGAATTTTGGAATTCGTAAGGCACGCGGACAGTTCGTTGCATTTTTAGATGCAGACGATTACCTGCATTCGGAAGCGCTTCGTTCACAGAATTTATTCCTCAACGAGAACAACGCCTTCGATGCGGTGGCAATAGATTATTTTGTGGTGAATGAAAGAGGGCAGCACCTTGAACACATTTCTTCGAGAGAGAAACCTATTGCTTGTGGAATAATGTTTCGGAAAGACCATCTCTTCAACATTGGACTCTACGACGAGAATTTCACGGCGCGTGAAGAAGAGGATTTACGAATTAGGTGGGAGCAAGCGGGTTATGGAATCTATCATATTCCAGTGCCGTTGTACAGATATCGCATGCACGAAAATAACCTCACGAAAGACAATCAGAAAATGACTGTCTCTCAACTGAAATTAAATCAGAAGCATAACAGATGATTAAATTTTTAGAGGGAAATCAAGTTTATCTGCGTCCTCTGACCATTGAAGATGCAAACGAGATTTATTTGAAATGGTTAAACAACACCGAAGTAACGAGGGGTTTAGCTTCTGGATATTTTCCAATCACACAACAAGAACTTATCAATTATGTAAACGGTGCCCTGAGGTATCAGAATACAATCTTTTTTGCGCTGTGCGAAAAAGAGAGCAATCGGCATATCGGAAATGTGAAAGTGGACCGCATTGATTGGATGGCTCGGAACTGTGAACTCGGTTTAATCATTGGTGAAGATTCTGCGCGCGGAAGAGGCTTGGGATTTGAATCCATGAACCTTGTTATTCAATACATATTTGAAGACTTAAACTTGAATAAAATCACCCTGGCCGTTTTTGAGAACAATCCGAGGGCTTTGAAATTGTATGAAAACCTTGGCTTTCAAGTTGAGGGAAGATTTGTGAATCACGTATTTAAAGAGGGTAGGCTGTGGGATAAAATCTACCTTTCATTATTCAATCCGAAAAAATAATGAATCTCGCGCTCCTTCAAGCCCGAATGGGTTCCACCCGGTTAGCCGGAAAAGTTCTGAAGGAAATAAACGGTATTCCAATTATTCAAATCCTCATCAATCGCGTTTCTCAAGCGAAGTGTATCGATAAAATTGCAGTGGTAACATCGACGAATGTTGAAGACGATGCACTCGAAAATTATTGCAATCAAAACAACATTTTAGTCTATCGAGGTTCAGATTGGGATGTCCTCGATCGATTTTATTCAGCAGCGAAATTTTTTGAAGCGAATGAAGGCGATAACATCATTCGACTTACAAGCGACTGCCCAACCCATCACGGAAGTGTCGTCGATTGGGTGTATGAGCAGTTTGTGAAATTCGGAGTAGACCTGTTTTCCAACAGCAACGAAGATCCAAGTTTTTTGGAAGACGGATTCGATGTGGAAGTGGTAAGATTCACCGTTTTAGAGAGTGCATTTCAAAACGCAAAGCTCCACAGTGAACGTGAGCATGTTATTCCATATGTGAAAAATTCAAAAAAATTCAGCTTGGGTTTCCGCAAGATGAATGACAATTGTAACTTTAAGCTATCTGTCGACACTCTCGCTGATTTTGCTTTTGTTGAAGCAATTTTTTCCGAATTTGGAACTCGCGATTTTGACATTCACGATGTTGTACATTTGTTAGAATCGAAACCAGAATTATTAAGGATTAACGAAGAAAGCATTATCAATGCGGGCTACGCTAAATCATTACGAGAAGATAAAATTGTGAAATGAAAACGATCACCCTTCCACACATTGACAACTTCGCTAAAAGCGATGAGTATAGAAAGAAAATTCACGATTTAATTCCTGGGGGGGCACATACTTATTCCAAGGGTGACGATCAATTCCCCATTAAATCCCCCGCTGCCATTACTCACGCAAAAGGGGTGTATTGTTGGGATTTAGATGGCAACAAATATTTAGATACCCTTATGGGTTTGTATTCTGTTTCTTTGGGACATGCCTATGAGCCTGTCTTGGAAGCGGTGAGAAAGCAATTGGAGAAAGGAGTGAACTTCACCCGTCCAAGTGTAATCGAAATGGAAATGGCAGAGAAGTTTCTCTCGCTTGTTCCACAGCACGACATGATCAAATTCGCGAAGAACGGTTCAGTGGCAACGACTGCTGCTATTAAACTTTCTCGCGCATACACTGGAAAGCATTTGATTGCCCGACCAGCTGAGCATCCGTTCTACAGCTACGACGATTGGTTCATTGGCTCTACCGCATGTGATTTCGGTATTCCGAAAGAAATAAAGCAATTCACTGTTACCTACAAAGAAGACTCGTTGGAAGATTTGGAACGCATGTTCAATGAATATCCGGGACAAATAGCCTGTGTCATTTCAGAACCAGAAAAGTGGAATGTATTAGAACCTGATTTCTATCAAAAGGCTATTGACCTTGCGCACAAGAACGGCGCAATGTGGATCATGGATGAAATGATTACGGGATTCAAATCTGATTTTCCAGGATCCATAAAAAAATTCAATGCAGAACCCGATTTCTGCACATGGGGAAAAGGGATCGCAAACGGATTTTCATTCTGTGCTTTAACAGGAAAAAAAGAGATCATGGAATACGGCGGTATTCGAAGAAAAGGCGAGCCGAAAGTATTTTTAGTGAGCACTACACATGGTGGTGAAACACATGGAATTGCTGCTGCTCTAGCCACAATTAATGTGTTTGAACACAATCCAGTTATTCAACACAACCACGCCATTGGAGATTACTTCATGAACGGTGTGAAAGGAATTTTATCTCGAAGAAAATTGGAAGATTATTTCGCGTTTACAGGTTTCAATTGGTGTGTTGGATTGGTGGTGAAGAACCAAAAGAAAGAGCCGTGTTTGTTTTATAGAACACTGTTCATGCAGGAAATGATCCAACGCGGAGTTCTTTATCAAGGAATTCTTTCTCCAAGTTTTTCACACACTCATGACGATATAGATTTCATGCTTGCAGCTTTCGATGAAAGTTGCGAAGTATTTGAACGAGCGCTGGAAGACGGAGTAGAAAAGTATTTAGTGGGTGAAGAAATTAAGCCTGTTTTCCGAAAAATTAATTAACATGGAACAACTTCGAACAACAGACGCTACGCAAATCGACTTCAAGAAAAAATTCGATTTAACGGACAAAGTTATTGTCATTACCGGTGCATGCGGATTGGTGGGAAGGGCATTCTGCGAAGCTGTTGCGCAATTCGGAGGAGTAGTTGTTGCGGCAGATATTGAATTGGCTAATCCCGTTCAATTTGCAAATGAACTCGCTGCACGCAACAATACAAAAGCACTTGGTTTTGTCCTCGATGTGGCCAACAGATCTTCTGTTGAAGCGTTGAAAGAAAGTGTGCTTTCTTTATTTGGAAGAATAGACGGTTTGGTGAATGCGCATCAGAATAAAACGCATTTAAAGTTCGAACCGTTTGAAAGTGTGTCCGATGAAAATTGGGATACAGTTGTTGATGTGAATTTGAAAGGCACGTTTTTAATGTGTCAAATTATAGGCTGCCACATGGCAGAGAACGGCGGCGGAAGTGTTGTGAATATTCCTTCAACCTACAGCGTGGTAGCGCCAAATCAGAATTTATACAAAGGAACTTCTTTGGGTTGCCCCGCCGCCTATAGCGCCTCGAAAGGCGGTATTGACGCACTTTCTAGATACTTGGCTTCATATTGGGCAACGAAGAAAGTGCGTGTAAACATGATTACTCCGCACGGTGTGTGGAACAATCACGAAGTGCAATTCGAAGAAAATTTCGCGCGCTTCTCTCCAATGGAAAGATTGAGTTACAATCACGAAGTGGCAAGCGCGCTCATTTATTTACTCAGCGATGCTTCCTCGTATGTTACCGGAGATAACATGAAGGTTGAAGGCGGTTGGACCGTTTGGTGATATGCAGAAAAAACTAGCAACATATTTTGAAAGACTTTGGCCCATCTGCCGAAGCATCACTGGAAACGGACTGCGTGAATCGTTCCGTATTCTGCAGGAAATTGTTCCTTTTGAATTAACAGAAGTTCCTACCGGAACCCAAGTGCACGATTGGGAAATTCCGAAAGAATGGAACATTCAAGACGCATTCATCCTTACCCCAGATGGAAGGAAAGTTGCCGATTTCAAATTGAATAATCTACACGTGTTGAATTATTCAACTCCTGTCGACATGGAAGTCACGCACGAAGAACTTTCGAAACACATCTTCACACTTCCAGAACAGCCAACAGCCATTCCATATGTGACTTCGTACTATGAAGAAAAATGGGGATTCTGCCTTTCGCACAACGAATGGATTTCCCTTCCAAAAGAAGGAATGTATCGCGTGGTTATTCAATCGGAATTAACTCAAGGTAGCCTTACATATGGTGAAGCAATACTTAAAGGCGATTCAGAAAAAGAGATTTTATTCTACTCGTACTTGTGTCACCCGAGCATGGCGAACAACGAGCTCAGCGGTCCTTTGGTCTTAGCCACGCTCTATGAAAAACTTGCCGCCCTTCCACAAAGAAAATATACCTATCGATTTGTTCTTGCCCCGGAAACCATTGGTTCAATTGCATACTTATCGAAGAACGGACAAGCGTTGAAAGAAAAGCTTCAAGCAGGTTGGGTACTCACGTGCTGCGGCGATGCTGGAAAAATTCATTACAAGAATTCACGCCAAGGAAACGCATTGGTAGACCGCATTAGCAAACACATTTTAAATCAACTCCCACTGCAGTGGAACGATTTAGAATTTTCTGTGGGAGGAAGCGACGAGCGTCAGTTTTGTTCTCCAGGCTACAATTTGCCTGTGGGTTCATTCATGCGCACGCCTTACCAGCGTTATGCGCAATACCACACATCTTTGGATAACCGCGATTTCATTTCCATTCCTGCTATGGAAGAGGGAGTAGAAATTTTATTCCAAATGGTATTGGCCCTTGAAATAAACGAAACCTACGAAGCAGTTGTTCAATACGGAGAACCGCAATTGGGTAAGCGCGGATTGTATCCGACTTCGAACATGCCGAACACAGACCAGCGACAAATGATTCACAACATGATGCACCTCATCAATTGGTCAGACGGTGAACACGATTTGTTAAGCATAGCTGAAAAAAAAGGTACTGCTATGTTTTATTTTGCCCCTTTGGCTAAACTTTGCGAAGAGAAGGGTGTTCTTAGAAGGAAGTAACCCGTTTGAATTGTACATTTGCATCTTAAATTTTTTAAAATGAAATCATTAGTAGAAGCTTTTCCAACACATTTGAAAGAAGCCTTGGCAATAGGTCAAAGCGCGACATTCACAAACACCGACAAACAATTTGAGAACATTGTTATCTCTGGTTTAGGAGGTTCAGGTATCGGCGGAAAGATTGTTTCTCAATTGGTAGCAGACGATTGCTGCCTGCCTATTCTTTGCACGAACGACTACGTTCTTCCTGCATTCGTAGGCCCTAAGACATTGGTTATTATTTCTAGTTATAGCGGTGAAACAGAAGAAACTGTTGCAGCATACAACGAAGCGAAAGCAAAAGGCGCAACCATTTCTTGTATCACAAGTGGTGGTAAAATTGCGGCAGCAGCGGCAGCAGACGGATACAACTGCATCATAATTCCGGGTGGACAACCGCCAAGAAGTATGTTCGGTTATAGCTCTGTTCAAGTGTTATTCACCTTGAAAGCTTACGGAATTTACAACGGAAACTTCGAAGCGGAAATCAGCAATTCAATCGATTTGATTCATGCTGAAATCGCGAACATTCGCACCGAAACGAAATCAATCGCAGAGAAAATTGTTTCTCGCATTCCAGTTTTATACAGCGAAGCTAGCTACGAAGGTGTTGCTATTCGTTGGAGACAACAAATCAACGAGAACTCGAAAATGCTTTGTTGGCACCACGTTTTTCCAGAGATGAATCATAACGAGTTGGTGGGTTGGACAGGCGGAGATAACCGCGTTGCTGTTTTGATGCTTCGCACAGAAGATGATCACAAGCGTTCACAAATTCGCATGGACATCTGTAAAAAATTAATGGCTGAAAAGTGCGATACGATTATTGAAATCCACGCGAAAGGTTCAAGCAGACTTGAAAGAGCTTACTACTTAATTCACTTAGGTGACTGGTTAACAATAGATCTTGCTGAATTACGCAACGAAGACGCTACGGCTATTCCAGCAATTATCTTCTTGAAAAACGAGCTTTCGAAAATATGAGTAAACCCGTTGTTTCCTTCAGAGATTTAGGTCTTGCGCCTTACAAGGAAACATGGGATTTTCAGGAAGAGTTGTTTGAACGAAATGTTCAACGAAAACTTCAAAACAGATTAGAAGGAAAAGCCGACGGAGAGGGAACAGAAGATGTTCTTCTCTTCGTTGAGCATTCCCATGTATATACGCTTGGAAAAAGCGGCGATGCTTTTCACTTGTTGGTTTCAGAAGAGAAACTCAAGGAGATCGGTGCAACCTACTATCCCATCAACAGAGGCGGAGACATTACCTACCACGGTCCAGGACAAATTGTATGTTATCCGCTTTTTGATCTCGAACATTTCTTCACAGACATTCACAAGTACATGCGGTACTTGGAAGAGGCAATCATTCGAACCATTGCACATTACGGACTTGAAGGTGGAAGAATTGATGGATTGACCGGTGTTTGGCTCGATATCGATGATCCAAAGAAATCTCGAAAAATTGCAGCGCTCGGAGTAAAGTGCAGCCGTTGGTTAACCATGCACGGATTCGCGTTCAACGTGAATACAGATTTGAATTACTTCAACCACATTGTCCCTTGCGGAATTACAGATAAAAAAGTAACCAGCCTTTCAAACGAATTAGGACATGAAATGGACATGGATGAAGTCAAACGTAATCTTCTTCAAGAATTAGCATATGTATTTCAATTCGAAATACAAATTCAACAATAAGTATTAAAATTTCAAAGTGAATATCGCGCGCTATTGGGCAGCGCTTTTCGTATTCAAAACCTTACATTTGTGTTATGGAATCATTTTTCGCTGCATTTACAACCGTGCAAGGTTGGATAGACTTGTTGACCTTGGTCATTATGGAAATTGTCTTGGGTATCGACAACATCATTTTCATTGCAATTGTAACCGGATTTTTATCTTCGAAATCTGATCAAACGAAAGCACGAAGAATAGGACTTTCATTCGCACTTATTTTTAGAATTGGATTGTTGTTCACGCTTTCTTATTTGGCACATTTACAAGAGCCGTTTTTCACCTTAGGTGGTTATCCTGTTTCAGGAAGAGGATTGGTTTTAATGGCGGGAGGAATGTTTTTAATTATTAAAACCTTCAATGAAATTCGACATAAGTTTTTAATTGCAGATAACGAAGAGTCGGAGAAATCGAGAAAGATCAACTTGTTTCAGGCAATCATACAAATCACCATTATCGACATTGTTTTTTCTTTCGACTCAATTATCACCGCAGTAGGTCTGGTAGAGCACGTTCCCATAATGGTCGTGGCAGTGGTCATAGCTATGTTCGTTATGTTGGCCTTCGCGCCATACGTGAGTGCATTCATAGAGAAATATCCAACTTTGAAGATGTTGGCGTTGGTGTTCTTAATTGTTATCGGATTGAATCTAGTGGCTGAAGCTTGTGAAAGCGCAAACTTGATTCACATTCCAGAATACGTGAACGTAAAAATGTATTCTTATGTCGCGTTTGCTTTCGCCCTTACGGTTGAGTTATTGAACATTCGTCTTCATCACGTCAAAGAGCGCAAGAGCAATTCATGATTATCATTGAAAACACCCTCGTAAGCGAGGATTTATTTGAAGAACATTTTGTTTGTGATCTTTCTGCATGCAAAGGAGTCTGTTGCGTGGAAGGAGATAGCGGTGCCCCTATTGGACAAGACGAAATTCCAATTTTGGAGCAGGAGTGGGAAAGTGCTAAGCCGTATATGGTTCCTGAAGGAATTGCGGCTATTGAACGTGATGGACTTTATCAAGTAGATGAAGACGGAGATATTGTAACGACTCTTGTTTCAGACAAAGGAGCTTGTTCATTTGTTCACTATGGTGAAGATGGAACGGCTTTGTGTGCGCTAGAAACGGCTTGGAAAGCGGGAGAATCTAAATTCAGAAAGCCGATCTCATGTCACCTGTATCCTATTCGCTTAACGAAGTTGGCAGATTATGTTGGTTTGAATTATCACCGCTGGCCCATTTGCGCGCCAGCATGCGAGTGCGGATCGAAATTGCAAGTGCCGGTGTACAGATTTCTAAAAGATGCAATTACAACAAAGTTTGGTGAAGCGTATTTTCAAGAATTAGACGAACACTACCGAGCATGGAAAGCACAAAGAGAAGCATAGTACTTTTTCTTTTATTCTTTTTTTGCGCTCCCATTTTTTCGCAAGAATGGGTTCGAGTGAATTGTAATTTCAATACAGAAAGTGGTGATTTGCTCTCCGATTACCGTGAAGGCACAGCTCTAATTGTAAGTGCGCGCTTGAAGCAAGCCTATGGTCAAGGAACCATGCAAACCACACGCATCAATCGGTTGCATAGGATTGATTTATTTACTGAAAGGGAAGAGACGTTCTTTCCAAAAGATTGGAACTTTGATGAGGGTGTTTCATGCTTTGGAGATAACAAGAGTGAATTGTTTTTTCAAACTGATTTGGATGTAAGAGGAACGTTTTCGAAGTCGTACAAGATTTTTCTTTGGGATTCTTCTTTAACGTTTAAAAGTGTTGGGATGCCTGTTGAAATGGCCGGAAACAAAGGTGAAAGCAATTTTGATAATATAAATCCCACATACGATCCCATTGAAAAATTACTGATTTTTTCAAGCAATCGTTCAGGTGGATTTGGTGCGCATGATTTGTATGGATGTTATCGTGTAGGAAAGAGTTGGGGGCCTGTTTTCAATTTAGGACCCGGTGTAAATACTTCCGACAATGAATTGGGTGCAACACTCTTTCAAGGCAGTCTGTATTTTTCAAGAATGGGGTTGGAAGATAATTTGAAAATGACCTTGTATTCGGCTTTGCAAAAAGGAGCTTTTCATAATGCAACGAAGCTGCTTGCTCCCTTCAACAGCGAAAATGGAGACGCCTGGAAAATTGTATTTGTTTCAAGTAATGAAGCCTATGTTTCGCGCGAAAAGCAAATTGAACATTACATACTTCCACAAAAAAGTAAAGAGGTTCAATTTAGATTGAAGGAAGGAACGCGGGTATTACCAAACATTGGCCTTTACTTTGTTTCTATTGGAAGTGGAGAACGTTCCGATTTGAAATCGAATGCCGAAGGATTAACATCCCTCTTCAGTTTGTCTTTGGAAACGAAATACAAAGTCAGTATTGCTGAAAAGGATTGGGAAGTTTTAAAAGCCACAGGAAATGGTAAAGGATACAAGGCAGAACTGATCGATGAATTTGGAAATATCATTCGTGTGTTTAAGTTCGATGCCAATGGTAATTTCCAATTTGAATTACTCGATTTTGTTTACACAAATTTGACGTTGTTGGAAGAAGTAGATCGAAGTAGATTGAATGTTTCAAAGGTGGAAGCATCAGTCAGCACAAGCGTTTCAACCAAAAAATATTTCTTTCCTGTGAATGAAAGTTCATTGAATGAAATTCAGAAAATAGATCTTCGGAATTGGTTGAGAGATCAAACGAATTCAACCTTCACCATTAGCGGATTTGCTAGTTCAGACGGTATTACAAGGCGAAATAAAGAATTAGCCAACGCACGAATTCAAGCCACCAAACAATGTTTAATGGCAAATGGAATTCCAGAAAAAAGTATAAAAATCAAAGTCGTAGGTATTAACGAAACCGGAGAAAAAGGACGTCGCGTAGAGCTTCAAGCGATTCCATTATCTTCGCAATAACAACACGAAAAATCATGTTCGAAAAACTATTTCCAAACCGCGAGTTAAGAATTGTAAAAGGAAAACTTGTTCAAAGCGGAACTTCGCATATAGATGGACAAGAAGATAAAGGTGCCCAGCGTTGGGTGAAGGTGAATGAAGAAGTTATCACGCGCGTTAGCGATGGCTTGTATCATGCGCAATGGGACGATGAAGTGGTGGTGGTTTGCGATAAATACAACTACATGGTTGGATATTGGAATTTGACAAAGACTTCGGGCAGTGATCCGAATTATTCTGCTTCCATTGGATCAACGGCATTGGTTACGCTAGTTGTTTTAGCGTCGATGCTTTTCAATTTCATTCCAATGAAAGATCCTCTGAAAGGCGATATCATTACTTCCTTCTACAATTACATTTGGAAGGATGAGTTCTTTGTTACGCGTTGGTGGGCCACAGCTTCAATCATAGGTGTATTCGGTTTGTATGGATTTATCTGGACTCCTATTTATGCCATAGGACATGTTAAGCGTGAGCGTCAGGCTGCTGCCATGTTAGCGCCATTTAGAAATATTGTCGAGTGAAATTCGGGAAGTTAGATAATGTTGACCACTTTTCTTTTTCATTAGACGTTCCTACTCAGGATTATTCTTTCATACCGAATGAACGTTCGGGTGATCTGGAAATTATCATAGGAGGCACAGTATGGGGTGTTCCGCAGTGGAAGGGAATTCACTTTCCTGCCAAGACGAAACCAACAGATTTTCTTCACCACTATTCAAGGCTTTTTCCGTGTATAGAATTCAACGGTTCGCACTATCGTATTCCTGCAGTTGCGCAGGTAGAGAAGTGGGTTGGGCAAGTCCCCAAGAATTTTTTATTCTGTCCGAAATTTCCGCAAAGCATTTCGCACTGGCGACAATTTCAAAATTGCGAGCGCGAATCCGATCAATTTATAGAAGCACTTTTTGCTTTCGGAAAGAATTTGGGAACGACATTCATTCAGCTTCCTCCGCATTACAGTCCTGCAAAGGCAGAACCTCTATTACGTTATCTGGAAAAACTTCCAACGGATGTTCGCTATTCTATTGAAATGCGTCACCCCGATTGGTTCGTGGGAAATGTGTTGGAAGAGTATGCCGAAGAATTGAAAAAGTTGAACGTGGGCTTAATCGTTTGCGATACTACGGGAAGAAGAGATGCGGTGCATATGCGTTTAACGAGCGATGAGTTGGTGATTCGTTTTGGTGGAAACGATTTACATGCGAGCGACGAGGTTCGCATGAATCAATGGGTGCAACAGCTTCGAGAATGGGAAAAGATTGGATTGAAGAAATGCTATTTCTGGATTCATCAGCCCGAAAGTTTACACACCGTTGAATCTATGAATCAATTCAAGGAAGTTCTTTCCAATTACAAATAGATACAGCCGCCACAGGTGTCTTTAGAAGCGCCTGTAACTTCCGAGAGTGCTGTCGGCTGCTCAGAGAGTCGAAGGGCGCCTAACAAGGCGAAAATGAGCGCCTCTTTGTATTGCACCGTGTCGGTGTCGGGAACAACCACAGAAAGATCGGTCTTTGCCTGAATAGATTCGATAAGAAATTCGTTGAAAGCGCCTCCTCCAGTAACTAAAACACTTCCTGTCCAACCTTCAAAAATCTGGGCTATTTGAACCGCCATGTGTTCGGTGCATGTCGCTAATAAATCACGGATGGTTAATTGCGATGCGCCAAGTAAGGGAAGGAAGTGACGTTCAAACCATTCTTTGCCCAACGATTTCGGAAGTTCTTGCGAATAGTAAGGGAGTGCATTTAATTTTTCAAGAAGCTCAACATTCACAACTCCACGTCGAGCCATTTCACCGTTGGCATCGAATGGATGTCCGGTTTGTTCAGCCAATAAATTCAACGCCATATTCGCCACACACACATCGAAGGCATTGAGGTCGCCCATAAGTGTGTATGAGACATTTGCAATTCCGCCAATATTCAAACAAAAATCGTATTCACTGAATAACAAGCGGTCGCCAATCGGAACCAACGGAGCGCCTTGTCCGCCGTGGGCAACATCTGTTGTTCTAAAATCACAAACGGTTTTAATTCCTGAATTTGCAGCAATGTGCGCGCCGCTTCCGATTTGAACGGTTAGCGATTCGCCTGGCTGATGAAATACAGTATGTCCGTGCGATGCAATCGCATCTGCACTCAGGTTTCTTTCTTCTAAAAAACGTTTGACTTGTTTCCCAGAATAAATTCCGAAATCGACATTCAGTTGCGCCAATTCAAGCGCAGACATTTTGTGCGCTCTTCGAAAAATATCGCGCCAGGAAGCATCGTAAACTACGGTCTCAGCAGCAACAATTTCGTAATCCCATTTTCCTTCGGTGAAGGAAAGATCACACAACGCAATGTCCAGCCCGTCAAGACTGGTTCCGCTCATGAGTCCAACAATTCGAAAGGTTTCCATAGGTTGCAAATATAAGAGGGCGGAATGATCCGCCCTCTCAGTATCTAAATTAGAAGAAGATTATTTAATAATGATCGTTTTCGTCCAAAGGTTCGTGTCGTTTGAAACTTTACATACATAAGTTCCAACAGCCAATGAAGGCAATGAAACTTGATTCATTCCAGCGTTCAAATATTCAGTATGAACCAATTGTCCTTGTGCACTGTAAATATTCAAAATTGATTTTCCAGATTGAACTGGAACACCCACCCAAAGATTGTATGACGCAGGGTTAGGATAAACACTCATGTCGTTGTTCGTTTCATCTTCAACACCTACCAAACTCCATGTAGCCATGAACTCTTGAAGGTAAAGATTAGCAACGCGCGCATCGTGAACAACAACAGTGTTCTCGTCATTCGTTGTTTGTGCGGCACTGCTCCAGTTGTGACTTCCAGTAAGAACTGTAGGGTCTGAATCCAACGTGCTATGATCGACAATGCAATACTTGTGGTGAAGATCATAAGGAATCGCTTCGTGTGAACGAATGTCTTGTCCTGCTGCTTCCAAGTATGCAAACTCTGAAGATGGATCTGAGGTTTGCTCCATCATACCTCTTACTAAAACAAGGAATAAATCATCTTCAGCGATAATAGCATCGGCAATATCTGCGCGTGTGAAAGCAAGAATTGCGTAATCTAAATTGGTATCTGTCGTTTGCATGGTCTTGATAATTGCACCGTTTGCGTTGTCGGTAGGAGAGAAATAACTTTCAACTTTAATGTCGTTAGGACCCATTACGTATTGCAATGGCGTGTTGTTTGTTTTACTAGCACCAAATACCCCATTCGGATTTCCCGGCTGTGCGCCAGATCCACCCCACATCTCTTCAAACTCTAAGCGATATCCGCGGGCAATACTTTGATCTTGGAAGATGATAATGTTGTTGAAGTCGTTGGACATATTATTGTCTGTCCAGTTGGTAGACCCTGTAAACACCCATGAATTCGCAGCTGAATCTGGATCAACAACAATGAATTTGTTGTGCATGATTCCAGTCCCAGAAGTGTTAATGCGCTCAACAATAGGAATATTTGGATCTAAAAGGGATTGACCCAGTTGAGCGGTAGAACCATCGGCAACAATGCGCACTTGCACACCAGCGTTATGTCTGTTGTTGATTGCATTGGCAATAGTCACATCATCTGTGAAGTTGTAGATTGCAATGTCAACGGCTTGTTGAGCGCGAAGAATGTATGCTGCGATGGTGTCGTTTGTTAACGTACCCAAAGAGATTGCGTTTTCGATTGTTGCATAACTATTATCTACTTGACGCGTGAAATAAGTACGAATTTCACCAGAACTTAAACTCTTTGTAGCGTATGGACGAACACTGCTTGTGCTTGAACCATCAACGTTTGAAGAGGTTACAGATGCGTAGTAAATGGTTCCAGGCTGTAAGCCAGGGATATTCACAACGTGACTCGTTACACTTTCATTGATGTAAACTGTTTGACCCAATGAAGGTGTTAAACCATAATTCACTTCGCTAT
>JBILTF010000114.1:0-4958 GCA_044371675.1 Flavobacteriales bacterium | reverse complement strand
TGAATCGAATGTGTTTATGATCGACACCGAGAATCCGACAGTTGTTCAGATTACTCCTTCGACTGCCTTGTATGAAGGATTGACTTCAGACTTTTACATCGATGTAGTTTACAGCGAGGCAATGACAACCTCTTCAGCGCCAACGTTAACGTTCGCGGATCCATTTGTTCTCGACTATTTCACATTAACCGGAGCGGCTTGGATTGATGCAGTGACTTACAGATTCACTTATACATTAACCCTTCTTGATGCCCCATTCACAAGCTTAAACTTGAATGTGAGTCTTGCAGATGGTCTTGATGCAGTTGGAAATCCATTCATCTCTTCCGATTTTACAGATGTAATAAGCATCGATATCATTGGAAGTGTAAGCGAGTCTGCACTGAATGCCATTCACGTCTTCCCGAATCCATCTTCTGATTTGGTTATTGTTGAAGGAATTCATTCTATGTTGAACCTAACCGTGCGTGATGAAGTGGGAAGAATCATCCACGCGGGAAGATCGGTTAGCCGCATTGAACTCAATGTTTCAAATTGGGCAAGCGGAATCTACTTGATGGAGTTCAATGATGGGAAGGGGTTGAAGCAGGTACGCTTCGTTAAGAAATAAAAATATTTAAGTTCAATTCGCAGGCGAATCATTTCGCTTTGCGAATTGATCTTTTTTGATTTGTGCTTCCGCTTCCATCTTTTCAAACGCAGAAATCACTCGTTTAACAAGCGGATGACGAATAACATCGCTACCTGTGAGCTCAATAACACCGATGCCTTCAACACCGCGAAGCAAGTCTACGCTGCGCATTAGTCCACTTGGTTGATTGCGAGGTAAGTCTATTTGCGTTGAGTCGCCAGTGATGACAAATTTCGCTTGCGCTCCCATACGCGTAAGGAACATTTTCATTTGCGTAACGGTCGCGTTTTGCGCTTCATCGAGAATTACAAATGCTTTGTCAAGCGTGCGTCCGCGCATGAACGCGAGAGGTGCAATTTCAATCACGCCTTTTTCCATATATTCAGCTAACTTATCGTAAGGAATCATATCCATGAGCGCGTCGTATAACGGCTGCAAATACGGATCGAGTTTTTCTTTCAAATCTCCGGGAAGAAATCCTAGATTTTCTCCGGCCTCAACTGCAGGACGCGTAAGAACAATGCGTCGAACTTCTTTGTCCTTCAAGGCCTTCACAGCAAGGGCTACAGCGGTATAAGTCTTTCCGCTACCAGCAGGACCAATGGCGAAGAGCATGTCGTTCTTAGACATAAGATCGACCATGATTTTTTGATTGGGTGTCCGAGCTGTGATTTTATTTCCGCCCGGACCAAAAACCAAAACATCTCCATTCGCTTTTTGGATATCGGGAGCATCGGTTTCCCCCAATGCGATGCGCTCCAATTGCTGAAGCGTTATGCTGTGGTACTTATCTATGTGCCAAAAAATAAGCGTTAAGAAATCATCCAAACGCTGAAGCTCGTCGTCACTTCCAACGGCCTTTAGCATATTGCCACGGGACATAATTTTTAACTTAGGAAATTTCGATTGAACGAACTTGAATTTTACATTGTTCGGACCGAAGAATTCAATAGGATCTATTGAAGGAAGGAAGAGTTCTTTTTCTGCCAATTTTTTGCACAATTAATTGTGTCGAAAATAATGGAAATTACTGTTGAACACCTTTAATTTTCAATGAAATTTGTTGGTACCCTATATTATCATGTCAATTGTTGCGCTTATATCAGATCTCGGAACCAAAGATCATTATGTTTCTTTGGTGAAAGCTGCGCTGTTGAACAACAATCCGACAATTATTCCTGTAGACATATCTCACGAAATAGGTACAGGTGAAATTGGTGAAGCTGCTTTTTTATTTCGAAGTGTTTGGCATGACTTCCCTTTAGGGACAGTTTTTTTAAGTGGAGTTGCAAGCTATAAATTGCAGGAAAGGGAACACATCATTATTGAATACCAAGATAGATATGTCATTACCGCTGATAACGGCTTATTCTCACTCATGTTTCCGGAAGCGCAACCTGAAGATATAAAAATTTATGTGTTGAATATAGCAGGTGTTGACGACAAGAGATTTCCCCTTTCAGGCGTTTTTGCATCAGCAGCAGCGCGGATTACCCAAGGCCATTCACCTGATCAATGGTGCGAGCCATTAGCCGAATTCCAAAAGATAAAAGGGCTAGAACCGTATATGAACGGTCAGGATATTATTATGCAAGTCGTTTATATTGACCACTTCGGAAATTTGTATTTCAACTTGACAAAGAAGATGTTCGATGAAGTTGGGAAGGGAAGAAGCTTCGCTATTCCTCTGCGTCCGCAAACAACCATTAACAAGTTTCACGAGCGCTTTGCCGACGTGGAAATTGGCAATGAAGTAGCCTTTTGGGGACAAAACGGTTTTCTTGTTATCTCTATGAACAGAGAAGGAGGTGGTGACCGGGCAAGCACGTTCAACAAATTGATAGGTCTAGTTTTAGGAGACTCACTTACAATATCTTTCCATGGTGACGCGAATCGTTAAGATGTCATTCGATAAAATAAACGCGGAAATGTTTCTTGAAATTTTCAATGAACATCGCAATCAAATTCGCGCGGCCGAAGGCTGCACGTATTTAGAGCTTTGGCAAACGGAAGAAGATAATTCAACAATCTTTTTTACTCACAGCAAATGGGAGAACGAGGACTTCTTGAACAATTATAGGCACAGCGATATTTTCAAAATCGTTTGGCCGAAAACAAAAGCATTGTTCAATGCAGCGCCGCAGGCCTGGACAGTCAACAGTCTTGTAACACTAGCCTAATGAAAGAGTTAATTTCCCCTGAAGAAGCCTTTCGAATTATTAAGAATCAATTTCCTATTCTTCAGCAGGAAAGTGTTTCTCTTGCGTCTTCTTCCGGAAGAGAATTAGGTGAGAACATATATTCCGATCGTGATCAGCCACCTTTCCATCGCGCAATGATGGATGGTTACGCATTCAATTTATCTGCTTGGGAAAAAGGAATTCGAGAATTTTGTGTTGAAGGAATTCAGGCTGCAGGACAAGCCCCTTCAACATTGAAAAATGAGAATGGATGCATTGAAATCATGACAGGCGCTGTCTTACCGAATGATTGTTCGGTTGTTATTCAATATGAAAAATCGCTTCGAAATGAAAATGTTGTTCAATTTCAAATTGAAGAACTGAAATATTTTCAGAACGTTCATGCGAAGGGATTCGATAAGAAAGAAGGTGAAGTTGTGTTGAAGGAAGGAACTGTTGTTGGTCCTCTTGAAATGGCTTGTTTGGCCTCTGTTGGGAAGGCCAAGGTGAAAGTGAAGAAGCGCTTGAACGTGGCAGTTGTTTCAACCGGAAATGAGTTGGTGGAAGTTCATGAAACGCCTTCCGACTTTGAAATCCGTTCAAGTAATTTAGAAATGCTTCAAACGTTATTGAAGCCTTATTGCGAACATGTCAGCGTCTTTAGATTGTCAGACGACGAGCAAGAGACAGCGCATTTCATTCAAAATGAATTAGAAAATTTCGATATCGTTTGTTTTTCAGGAGGAGTATCGAAAGGGAAATACGATTTTGTTGCTAACGCATTGGAAGAAAATGGAATTCAAAAACATTTTCACGGTGTAAAACAAAAACCAGGTAAGCCATTTTTCTTTGGAAGCAAGAACGAGACAGTTGTCTTTGCCTTTCCAGGCAATCCCATTTCAGTATTGCATTGCGCAACGCGCTATTTGCTTCCGCATTTAAGAAATCAATCTGTAGAAAATGTTCGGTGCACTTCAACCTACAAGAACTCATCTGATTTAACAGTGTATGTTCCCGCGTTCATTTCAACCAACAAAGAAGGAAATAGAATCGCATCTATTGTTCGTCAGAATGGATCTGGCGATTACATGGGGGCATTAGGAGCAAATGGATTTATTGAAGTTCTTTCGAATACGGAAGTGAAAGAAAACGATGTGTTTTCGTTTTATAAATTCTAACCTCCAACAGAGGCCATGCTTTGAAAATTCTTCGTGACTTGCATTTCTTCCGCAGCGAATCCGTCTTTGGGTTTAGTCATGCAAGCAGCTTCTAGCGCATGCTGAATTTCTTCGTTCGATTTTCCGTCGCGAAGCAATGTGCGCAGCAGAAGCGAAGGCGGAGCGTATAGACACGATTTTACAAATCCTTCAGGTGTTATGCGAATGCGATTGCACGTGCCGCAGAACGTTCTGCTATATGCCGCAATAATTCCAACTTGACCCACATGTCCGTCTATGCTATAATTCTGAGCGGTAGCGCCAGATTCAAAAGGTATAGGAGTTAATGTTGGAAAATGCTGCGTTAGCTCTTGTTCTAATTTCTTCCAATTCCATTTTACGGCATGGTGATATTCCTTTCCGTTGAACGGCATCTCTTCAATGAAGCGAACACGCAAATCCTTGTCTTTCGTTAGCTGCGCAAGTTCGAGTATATCTTCTTCGTTGTGGTGCTCAAGAATAACAGCGTTAATGCTTGTCTTTATTTTATGTTGAAGAAGTTGTTCGAGTGTTTGCTGCACCTTGTGCACTTCATTGCGTTTGGTCATGGAGTGAAAACGATCGGCATTCAGGGAATCAATACTCAGGTTAACGCCGTTCCAAGGCAGTTGAAAAAACAGCTCTGAATTTTTCTCGTTGAAGGTTCCATTCGTAGTAATGCTAATAGAATGAAAGGCCTTTATTTGAAAAGCGTGTTCAGCAATTTCGAAAAAGTCTCCGCGAGAAGTGGGTTCTCCACCCGTAAAACGAATCTTCGTTATTCCACTTGTGGCCAGTATATCTAACATTTTTTTCCATTCGGCAGTGGACAGCAACTGTGAATTCTTCAACCATTTCAACCCTTCTTCAGGCATGCAATACGTGCAGCGTAGATTACACTTGTCTGTAACAGCAAGGCGCGCATACGTAAGTGTTCTTCCGAAGGAATCG
>JBILTF010000113.1:0-4998 GCA_044371675.1 Flavobacteriales bacterium | reverse complement strand
TGATTTGAAAATCTTCGAAGAAGGTTTTCTTGGTTATGGCGCGAACACCGTTTACATTGAATGAAATGAGTTTCATAATTTGTTACATGTTTCTTCTATACTGACCGCCAACGTTAAATAGGGTAGAAGTGATTTGGCCAAGCGAACAATACTTCACCGATTCCATTAATCTTTCAAATAAATTTTCTTGCGTGATCGCAATTTTTTGAAGTTGAATTAATTCTTCAGCAGCTTCAGTAGCGAATCCTTTTTGAAGATTCGATACCGTTTGAATCTGAAACTCTTTTTCTTCTTCGGTAGCGCGAATGATTTCTTTTGGAAGAACAGTCGGAGAACCTTTCGAAGACAAGAACGTGTTCACCCCAATAATAGGAAACTCGCCTGTGTGCTTCAATGTTTCGTAGTACAAACTTTCTTCTTGAATCTTTCCGCGCTGATACATGGTCTCCATGGCACCAAGAACTCCGCCACGCTCTGTGATTCTGTCAAACTCTGTCAATACGGCCTCTTCAACGAGTTCAGTTAGTTCTTCTGTAATGAATGAACCTTGCATTGGATTTTCGTTTTTCGCTAAGCCCAATTCGCGGTTAATGATCAATTGAATAGCCATTGCTCTGCGAACACTTTCTTCCGTTGGAGTGGTTATGGCTTCGTCGTAGGCGTTGGTGTGTAAACTGTTGCAATTGTCGTAGATAGCATACAACGCTTGAAGAGTAGTGCGAATGTCATTGAAGTCGATTTCTTGGGCGTGTAAACTTCTTCCGGAAGTTTGAATGTGGTATTTCAACATCTGCGCACGAGCGTTTGCACCGTATTTCTTCGCCATGGCTTTTGCCCAGATTCTACGCGCCACTCTTCCAATTACAGCATACTCTGGATCAATTCCGTTGCTGAAGAAGAACGAAAGGTTCGGACCGAATTCGTTAATGTCCATTCCTCTGCTCAAGTAATATTCAACGTAGGTGAATCCGTTCGCCAAAGTGAAGGCCAACTGTGTAATCGGATTGGCTCCGGCTTCAGCAATGTGATAACCTGAAATAGATACACTATAGAAATTTCTAATTTTATGTTGAATGAAGTACGACTGCACGTCGCCCATTAAGCGCAATGCAAACTCGGTAGAGAAGATGCACGTGTTCTGCGCTTGGTCTTCTTTCAAAATATCTGCTTGAACCGTTCCGCGGACCACGCTTAACGTTTCAACTTTTATTTTTTCGTAAACGGAAGCTTCTAAAACTTCGTCTCCTGTGCAACCGAGAAGCATTAACCCAAGTCCGCTGTTCCCTTCTGGAAGTGGACCTTGGTAAGTAGGACGTGTTAATCCCTTTGCTTCCCACTTCGCTTTCAGAACCGCTTCAACTTTCGCTTCCAATTTGTTTTCACGAATGTATTTTTCGCAAGCCTGATCAATGGCCGCATTCATAAAGAAGGCGAGGAGCATAGGCGCCGGACCGTTGATGGTCATAGACACCGAAGTCTTCGGATTAGATAAATCGAATCCACTGTATAATTTTTTCGCGTCGTCTAAGCAACAAATGCTCACGCCCGAGTTTCCTACTTTTCCAAAGATATCTGGACGGTATCCAGGATCGTTTCCGTATAAAGTAACGCTGTCAAACGCAGTAGACAAGCGCTTTGCAGGCGTGCCTAAACTCAAGTAGTGGAAGCGACGGTTGGTTCTTTCCGGTCCGCCTTCACCAGCGAACATACGCGTTGGATCTTCGCCTTCGCGCTTGAATGGGAAGAGACCTGCGGTGTACGGGAATTCACCCGGAACATTTTCTTGAAGCGACCACTTCACAATGTCGCCCCATGATTTGTATTTTGGAAGAGCCACTTTCGGAATGCGCGAATGTGAAAGCGATTTCGTAGACGCTTCCATTTGAATTTCTTTGTCGCGCACCTTGAAGGTGAAAATCTCTCCGCTGTATGAAGCTTTTTTCGCTACCCAGTTTTGAAGAAGGTTCCACAAGTGTGGATCGAAATCCATTTTAATACGGTCGAATGAAGCTTCCAAATGTTTGATGGAAATTTCATTGTTCTCGTTGTTCTCTCCTTCGCGGAGCGCGGTGAGCGCGATGTTCAGGCCGTATAGTTTTTCAGCGATCTCTGATTGTCTGTTCACCCAAGCGTCGTATGCGCGATTAGTCTCAGCAATTTCAGAGAGGTAGCGTGTTCTGTTTGGTGGAATAATATATACCTTTTCGCTTTGCTCGGCGGTGAGTTCAAACGTTGTTTGAAATTTAGCTTCTGTCTTTTCATTAAGCTTGTCAATGATCATGCGGAACAAGCTATTCGTCCCGGGATCATTGAATTGCGAAGCAATAGTCCCAACCACAGGAAGACTGTCTTCTGGCGCATCCCACAGTTGGTGGTTGCGAATGTATTGCTTGCGCACATCGCGAAGCGCATCTAACGCACCGCGTTTGTCGAACTTGTTAATCGCAACCACATCTGCGAAATCGAGCATGTCGATTTTCTCCAATTGACTGGCTGCGCCGAATTCCGGAGTCATGATGTACAATGCGACATCGCTGTGATCCATGATCTCCGTATCGCTTTGCCCAATGCCGCTGGTTTCTAAAATGATGAGATCGAATCCGGCAACCTTCAACACGTTAACGGCTTCAGCGACGTGCTTGGAAAGCGCCAAATTGCTTTGACGTGTTGCAAGCGATCGCATGTAGACGCGGTCGTTTTTAATGGCGTTCATTCGTATGCGATCGCCGAGTAATGCACCGCCGGTCTTTCTTTTCGAAGGGTCGACGGAGATTATGCCGATGTGCTGATCAGGAAAATCTAAAAGGAAGCGACGAACCAGTTCGTCGACCATACTTGATTTTCCTGAGCCTCCTGTTCCAGTAATTCCTAGAACAGGTGTTTTAGATTGCTTCGCTTTGTCATGAAGTTCAGCAATGAATGCACTGTGTTCTTCAGGGAAATTCTCAGCCGCAGAAATAACTTGGGCAAGGCACGCGTCTTTCTTCGATGAAATATCTTCCAAACTATAATGTAATGTTTTTCCAGTTGGAAAATCACAGCGCTCAACCAAATCGTTGATCATGCCTTGAAGTCCCATGGCGCGACCATCATCTGGGTGGTAGATACGCGTAATGCCGTAATCTTGAAGTTCTGCAATTTCTTCAGGAAGAATAGTGCCACCACCGCCGCCGAAAATCTTAATGTGTTCACATCCTTTTTCCTTCAACAAATCAAACATATATTTGAAATATTCCGAGTGACCGCCTTGGTAGCTGGTCATGGCAATGGCTTGTGCGTCTTCCTGAATGGCAGTGTTCACAACCTCTACAACGCTTCTGTCGTGACCGAGGTGAATGACTTCACATCCGGTAGACTGAATAATTCTTCGCATAATGTTAATGGCAGCATCGTGTCCGTCGAAAAGCGACGCTGCGGTAACAATACGAATCTTGTTTTTTGGGATATATGGAATGGCTTCTTGCATAGTAGGAGTATAGTTTCGCGAATTTACGAATTGCGCAGTGAAAACTTAGATTTTCTAAAGGGTTATAATGAGTTACGGAATTGTTAAGACGTTAAAGATAGATTCACCTTTATTTAACGCTAAGGAAACTTAAGAATAACGACAAGGTAATTACTTCGTGTTTATGCAGCAACCGACTGGGGTTAAATTTGAATCACAAGGATTTGAGCAAGACTTTGCTCATTTTTCCAGGGCCTTTGCCCATCCAGCTCGTGTAATAATTATTTTGGAAATGATCAAAAGTAATGGATTCGTTGAAGGGAGAGTGGTGGAGGTTCCTGGAATGTCTCCATCTACTGTGATACAGCATCTGAGAGAGATGAAGAAAAGCACAATAATAGATGGACGTATCTTCGGATTGCGCTCTAAGTATTGGATTTCCAAGGAAGCTATGTTGTATTTTGCGAATACTTCGAAATTATTCTTCTCTAATTTAGAAACATTAACTTAACATTAGGGGCCTAATGTTAACCTAGAGGTAATTCTATTTTAGTTTTTAATCAATTTATCTGTATTTGCTTCGCATTCATTAAAATGAATGATCAAATGAAAAAGACATCAGTTCTGTTTTTATTATTTTTTGCATGTTTAACTACTGGTGCACAGACTATAATTAAGGGCACCGTTGTAAACTCATCAGCAGAACCAGTAGTTGGTGCAATTATAATGGTAGACGGAACTGCTTTTGGTGCGGCTTCCAATGCTTTTGGCGAATACCGCATTGACGTTAAGAAAGGCGGGAATTATTCATTGGTAGTGAAGGCTATTTCATACGCAACTCAGGAAATTTCAGGAATAGAAATCGTTTCGGGAAAAGAATTAAAGGCCGATATTGTTATGCAATCGGAATCGTTCATGGTTGGCGGAGGTGTGGAAATTAAAGATTTCCGCAAAACCAGTGGTGAGGCAGCGGTTATTATGGAAATGCGCGAAGCGAAAGGAGTGGTGAGTGGAATAGGTGCAGTTCAAATTCAAAAAGGACAAGATAGAAATGCTTCTGAAGTTGCTCGAAGAATTCCAGGAGTAACAATTATTGATAATCGTTTTGTAATGGTTCGAGGACTAACTGAACGTTACAATGCCGTTATGATGAATGGGATTCTAGTTCCTTCTTTAGAGCCAGACGTTCGTTCGTTCTCTTTCGATTTAATTCCGAGTCAAGCAATAGATCGTTTTCTCATTTTTAAATCACCTTCTCCAGATCTTCCGGGTGAATTCGCAGGTGGGGCTATAAACGTCTACACGAAAAATTTTCCTGATTATAAGACTTCTTTAGATGTTAGTATGGCAACGAACTACCGTTCAAACACAACAGGACAAGAATTTCTATCCAATGTGAATTCGAAATCAGAGGCCTTGGGATTTGATAACGGAACGCGCGACTTACCTTCGATTTTTCCGGATAATATTTCCAACAACATTTCCGATGAGGAAGCAAGAAAATTGAGTTTGGCTCTTCCTAATACATGGGGATATAAATCGGAAACTGCTTT
>JBILTF010000048.1:0-17254 GCA_044371675.1 Flavobacteriales bacterium | reverse complement strand
GGAAGAAAATTCAATCGTTTATTCCTTCTTGCATGAATGCGCGATTTCAATTTGAACAACCACCAACTTCCAAAAGGATTGTTCTTTAATAATTTGTCATCCGCGCCAGTCATGGCGTATGACAAACCGTGCTGAACCAATTTTATGTAATTGAAATTCTTTCCTTCGAACAATTTTCCATCTGGAAATCTTTGCTCGAATTCATTTTGAATAATATTGAAATCAATTGGACGATACGCCATGTCGCAAGTTATTCAATTCATTCCATATCCTTCTGCCGCTTGTTCTTAGCCAACCCAACATTCCTACTAACATTATTCCTGTTGCAGCTATTCGCCACATCCAAGAAAGGTCTCGCATGAAAAAGACAATAGCCCCAACAATTACAATTGTTACTGTAAGTTCAAACGGACGAATAAGTTTGCGAAAATCCCCACTGTTTCTAATTAAAAAATATCCCGCGACGCCCATAATAAAATAAGCTATAACTGTGTTGAAGGTTGCCGCCCACGTTTCGTAATAACCAATGAAAACCAAATTGAGAAGCACGTTCGAAAGGGCTGCAACCACAGTAATCTTAAGCACCTCCATGGTTCGTTTATCATAGATGGCCTTATCAACGATAGCCACATAAATAGGTCGGTAGCAAAATCCAAAAATGAGCACGATTGCCATGGGATATGCTGCGCTCAACTCTGCTTTACGATATAGCAATCTGAAAATATCCGGAATCCACAACCCCAATAGCGTTGCCATAAGCAACGAAATGTAGAACCACGCTCGGATGAGCTTACCAACGGTTTGCATAGCCAATTCGCTACCGGTTTTATACAAATCGAACACAATGGGTGTCAAAACTTGATTCGCCTGAGCCTGAATATTTTCGAAATAGGACGCGAACGAATATGCAATGCTGTATTGACCAATTTTATTCTGCGAAACGCCAAAGCGATCAAGCAATACGCGGTCGGAAGAATTTAGTAAATAGGTCGCATACTCTTTCGGAATGAGCGGTGATGCAATTTTAAGATCGGAAACAATTTCATTCTTGTTGAAATGAAACGACGGACGAATGCATTCTTTCACATATAAGAAATAGCCAAAATAAGCCGCCAATAAAGCAGAAGAAACAGCTTGAGAATAAAGCCAGGCCATGTATCCTAAATTGAAATATCTAACACCTACGAAGCTTAATAATGCAGACAGAATGCCAACGCCAATGGTTATGCTATAAACCTGTTGATGCTTGTGTCTAAACTGCAGCAAGCGTGTGGCAATAGACTTCGTTAAATCGAAAAACAAAAGCGGAACAATGACTAAGGCTAGAACAATGTTCAAGCGATCTGTAGCAATTTTACTTTTCAACGTGAAATACAACAAAACGCCTACCAATCCAGCGTAGAGAAATTTATAGAGCCATTGAAAACCAAGGAGCCGTGACCATTTCGATTTAAAATCAGATCCCAACTCGAAATAACTTTGTTGAAAGAGCACGATGTATCCAAGACTGCTAAATGCACCTGCTAACCCTGCGTAACTTAGAATAAGTCCATAGATGGCATAGTCACTAGCAGATAAAAAGGGCGTTAAAAATGGAAGTAAAAAAAGGTTAATCAGCGCAGGAGTCTGATTGGCAAAAGAATAAAAAAAGGTGTGAGAGACTATTTTCTTAAGCATTCACGGTTAGGGCTTAAGACAAAGATACGTCTTAGCCGTTCAACGCTTCTGCACCGGCAACAATTTCCAAGATCTCTCCGGTAATTGAAGCTTGACGAGCTTTGTTGTAGGTTAACTTAAGTTCCTTAACCATTTCACCGGCATTGTCTGTTGCCTTGTGCATAGAAGTCATACGCGCACCGTGTTCAGCAGCGTTGCTATCTAATAGGGCCTTGAACAACTGTACTTTCAGTGTTCGAGGAATTAACTCTTCAAGAATCTGAGTCTTTTCTGGCTCGTAGATATAATCTACATTCGATTGCGCTTCTGAATTCACCGGAGGAAGAACTGGAAGGAATTGCTCATTCTCAATGATCTGAACCGCAGCATTTTTAAAACGGTTGTAAACTAAAATTACTTTATCGTATTTACCATTTGCGAATTGATCCATGATCGTATTCGCAATTGCACTCACGTTAGAGAACGTTAATTTGTCGAAGATGTCATAAGGAGTATCACCGAAACCTTCAATGGTGTGCATGGTTGTTTTCTTGTAATTGTCGAAGGCTTTCTTTCCTAAAGACAATACATGAACATTTGGATTGGTTTTAACGATATTTCGGATTTCCTTGATAACGTTATTGTTGAAACCACCGCACAATCCTCGATTTGAAGTAATAGCAACCACCAGCGTGCTCTTAACGTCACGCTGCTGGCTGAATGTTGAATTCGACTCTGAAGAACTTACGTTCGAAAGAATTTCCTGAAGCTTTTGAGCATACGGACGCATTTTAGTAATGGCATCTTGTGCTCTTCTCAATTTTGCTGCAGACACCATTTTCATGGCAGAAGTGATTTGCATGGTTGAGTTAACCGATACAATTCGCATTCTGATTTCTTTCAAATTTGCCATGTCCTTCTTCGCTTTACAATTAGTTGTATCTCGCTGAAATATCTTTTGCTACTGATTCCAATACCGTTGTTACAGCATCGTCGATTTTACCGTTACGAATAGCAGTTAAGGTATCGTTGTGGTTCATTTCAAGACTATTCAAATAATCGTCCTGGAACTCACGAATTTTCTCCACTGGAATACGTGACAACAATCCTTTCGTTCCGCAGTAGATAATAGCTACTTGCTTCTCTACAGTCATCGGATTGTTTTGACCTTGCTTCAAGATTTCAACGTTACGCTTTCCTTTTTCAAGTACAGACTTCGTTACTTCATCTAAGTCAGATCCGAATTTCGAGAAAGCCTCAAGTTCACGGTATTGCGCTTGGTCAAGTTTCAACGTGCCAGCCACTTTCTTCATAGACTTAATCTGTGCAGATCCACCTACGCGGCTTACAGAGATACCTACGTTAATTGCAGGACGCACACCTGAGTTGAATAAGTTCGACTCAAGGAAGATTTGACCATCTGTAATAGAAATTACGTTGGTTGGGATATACGCCGAAACGTCACCCGCTTGTGTTTCAATAATTGGAAGTGCT
This sequence comes from Flavobacteriales bacterium, assembly GCA_044371675.1. Lineage (GTDB taxonomy): Bacteria > Bacteroidota > Bacteroidia > Flavobacteriales_D > Sanyastnellaceae > CAIZGX01. Next base: position 14,104 of record JBILTF010000048.1, on the reverse strand, counting down.
GTTAATGAACCACCACCTTTTACAATGCTCTTCAAGCTTGCTGGTAAGTCATTCATGTTCTCAGCTACACTTTGCGTTGCATTTACCTTCGCAGCACGCTCAAGAAGACGACTGTGCAAGTAGAATACGTCTCCAGGATATGCTTCACGTCCGGGTGGGCGACGAAGTAACAAAGACACCTCACGGTAAGCTACTGCTTGTTTAGACAAATCATCATAAACAATCAATGCTGGACGACCGGTATCACGGAAGTACTCTCCAATTGCGCAACCCGAGAACGGAGCGTAAAATTGAAGAGGCGCTGGATCAGAAGCCGTTGCAGCAACAACCACTGTATATGCCATAGCACCTGCATCTTGCAATGTTTTTACAGTACCTGCGATGGTAGAACCTTTCTGTCCGCAAGCAACATAAATACAATATACTGGCTCACCTTTATCGTAAAATTCTTTTTGATTGATGATGGTGTCAATCGCAACAGTTGTCTTACCTGTTTGACGGTCACCAATAATCAACTCACGCTGTCCACGTCCAATTGGAATCATTGCATCGATTGCTTTGATACCTGTTTGAAGTGGCTCGTTTACTGGCTGACGGTAGATTACCCCTGGAGCTTTACGCTCAAGTGGCATTTCGTACAACTCGCCTGTGATTGGACCATTTCCATCGATAGGCTCTCCCAGTGTGTTTACAACACGACCAAGCATTCCTTCTCCGGCTTGAATAGAAGCAATAGTTCCAGTACGTTTAACGCTAGCGCCTTCTTTTAACTCTCCAGAAGGACCTAACAATACAGCACCAACGTTATCTTCTTCAAGGTTAAGGGCAATACCTCGTACACCGTTTTCAAACTCAATCAACTCTCCTGATTGAACATTTGAAAGACCGTAAATACGCGCAATACCATCTCCAATTTGAAGAACGGTACCTACCTCTTGCAACTCAGTTTCGGTCTTTAGACCAGCTAACTGTTCTCTAAGGATTGCTGAAATCTCCGCAGGTTTAATGTCTGCCATAACAAATAGTTTTTAATCCCATTATAACGTTGGGACGTACGGGTTTTTTGAAAAATCTTTTTTCGCTTTTTTCAGTTTATCTGAAACCGATGCATTGTATTCCATTCCGTTTACACGAAGGATAAATCCACCTATTAAATCTGAATCAACTTTTTCAGTAATTTCAACATCGCCACCACAAATCTTCTTCGCTACTGCAGAAACTTCTGCACGAAGAGCATCATCGGCTGGTACTGCTGAAATTAATTCCACATCAAAAATATTTCTTCCAGCCTTTACTTGCTGAACAAAAGACTGAGCTATTTCACCCAAATCACTCTCACGACCTTTGCTTACGATTAAATCAATAAAGACGTGTGTGGTTTTGTTCAATTCAGTAAAAATAGAGAACAACACTTTGCGTTTTTTATCACCGCTAATAACTGGACTAGCCAACATTATTTGCAAATCCTTACTTGAACGAATGCTGCTAGAGATATAGAGCATGTCTTTCAGCAAGACATCGGTCTCTCCTCGCTCTGAAGCAAGATTAATCAATGATTTTGCGTAACGCGTTGAGAGGCGAATGTTTGACATATTAATTGGCTCCGAATTCTTTAATTAAAGAATGATTCAACGCTTTTTGCTTTTGCTCTTCTGTTAAAGAATCTTTCAAAAGCACTTCAGCCAATTGAACTGAAAGATCAGCTACCTGATTTTTCAAATCGGTGATGGCCGCTTGCTTTTGATTTTCAATTTCAGCTTTCGCTTTTGCAGTAATGCGATTTGCCTCTTCTTGCGAGCGACCAACAGCATCGTTGCGCATTTTATCAGCCATTGACTTTGCTTCATTCAAGATACGATCACGTTCGTTGCGTGCTTCACGAAGAAGATCTTCGTTGCTCGCCTGTAAACGGCTCATTTCTTCCTTAGCAAGGTCTGCCTGACGCAATGCATCTGCGATACCTTCCTCACGGTCCTTTAAAGAACTCAATATTGGACCCCATGCCATTCTTTTCAAAATGGCAAGCACACACAAGAAAGCAACCGAGGCCCAAAATACGGTACCTACGGATACACTAAGTAATCCTTCCATGGATGTATTGTGTTTAGCGCAAAGCGCCTATTATTAACCTAAAGCTACTAACAAACAAACGATAATGGCAAACAAAGCAACACCTTCTACCAAGGCAGCAGCTACGATCATGTTTGAACGTAAATCACCACTTGTTTCTGGTTGACGAGCCATTCCTTCAAGAGCAGAACCGCCAATGCGACCTACACCGATACCTGCACCAATAGCAGCTATACCTGCTCCAATACCAGCAAGACCTTGTCCAACTTCTGCTGTCATTAAAAGATTTAAGAATTCCATGTTATTTGATTTTTGAGTTAAAATTTACGAATTAATGTGCATGAGGTTCAGCATGTTCATGCTCGTGATGATGTTCTTGATTTGCTTCTCCAAAATATAAGGCCGCAAGTAAAGTAAATACATATGCCTGAAGGAATGCAACTAAGAGTTCCAAGCAGTACATGAAGATCATAAACAATACAGAACCAACTCCAACACCATATCCTGCCGCAACACTATCTTGCCCGAACATCAAAGCCAATCCAACAAAAGACAATATAATAATGTGTCCAGCTGTAATATTCGCAGTTAAACGAATCATCAATACAGTTGGCTTAATGAACACACTCATGATTTCAATTGGAACCAGAATAACTTTAACGAAAGCCGGAACCCCCGGAGGCCAGAAAATGTGACCCCAATAATGTTTGTTGCCTGAGAAACTGGTAATAAGGAAAACCAATCCGGCTAAAACCAAAGTAATGCTCAATGTTCCCGTGATGTTGAATCCTCCTAAAAAAGGAATCATTCCCAACATATTACACAACCAAATAAAGAAAAACGAAGTCAATAAAAACGGAACATACTTCTCTGCCTTTTTCTTTCCTAAGGCTGGCGTAGCTATATCGTCTCTAATAAAAATAATGAAGGGCTCTAAAGCATTCTGAATGCCTGATGGTGCTGTTCTTCCATTTTTCTTGTACTTCTTAGCAATAGACCCGAAAAGAAATATCATTAACCCAATGATTAACAGCATTCCAAATACCGATTTGGTAATTGAAAAATCCATCACCTTGTGACCGTGTGCATCGTGTGGAGCATTTTCACCAACGTACTCAATCATCTCGTGATGATTGCGGTAACCTTTATAATCTTGGTAATCTAATTCTCCATGAGCGTTTACTGAGTAAAAGTTACTTGAAGAGAAAATATCGAAGTGACCTTCGTGCAGAATAATGATTGGGAGCGGTATATAAAGACTTCCACCTAGGTGAATTTGATGAGCATCTGTAATGTGATGCATGATCATTTCGCCAATTTTGAACTCTTCTTCCTTGTGCTCTGTATCTTGAGCAGCGTGAGCTAAAGTGTCCGATTGAGTGTGAGGGTTTGTGTCCGCGTGTGCCGGATGTTCAACCGACACCTCCTCATGAGCAACTGATTCTGAGGCATGACTTTCATGCTGCGCTGCGGCAACTGAAGTCATTCCAATGAATCCAATTATAAAAAGAAATTGATACAGTCTCACCATCACTAACCCGTTTTTGGCGGTGCAAAAGTAAGCAACACATTGCAGAAACGAAATTATTTTTTCAAAAACTTTTCGATTTTTCATTTAATCTTCAAAAGAGCTCTCGAAAAGATAAAAGTAGCGCCAGCGTATATAAAAAATGTCCCCAAAGCTAGCACTGCTTTCGATGCTGGAAAAACCACAATTAACACCCCGACAACCGAAGCTGTAAAGAGTAATTTCAACGTAATGGCCGTCATGAAGGCGTTAACGAATTTCGCAGGTGACTTTGCAACAGCGGCTTGCACCCACTTGTATAGCAAAATATTCAATACAAGGAATAGCACGGGCACCCCCAGAAAAACGAGCGGCACGTTCCATTTCAAACTAGAAAAATAAATAGCGCTCATGCACACGAGTGCAAAAACAACATTGGGGGAAATAAATCGATTCATTTTTTTGATACACTTCGTATGACAACATACAACGAAACTGCAAGTCCTAAAATAGAAAAAACCAATGTTAGTATTGGTTTTTCATTTTGAAAATAAACATCTAATTTCCTTCCTCCCCAAACACCCAAACCAATGGTTAATGCCATTTGTGTGGCTAAAGAAGAGTATTTTAGAATGGAAGGATTAATGCGAATTATTTTGAAATCGGAGTAGTTGAAGCTACGGGCGCTCCCGGATTTTCAACCCTAGGCGCTTCCTTTTGCTTTTGACCCATTGAACACGCTCCAGAAAATGCAGCACCTGGCTCAATAGCTAACTTGTCTGTGAAGATATCTCCTTCAACACGAGCTGTACCTTTCAAAGAAAGCAACTGCTGAACGTTCAATTTACCTTTTACAAACCCTTCGATTTCTGCATTCTGACAGATTACATTTCCATCAATTTTTCCTGTTGGACCGATTACCAATCGTCCCTTGGTTCCTATATTTCCGGTAAAAACGCCGTCGATACGTATATTGCTTTCGCAGCGGATTTCTCCTTCTATTATAGTTCCTTCAACAATTCTGTTGATTGCATTCTCAGAAGATGATTCTGAAGGTCGTGCAGATGTGTTTCCTTTTGATAACATAGTTCAATAGTTTTTAGTAAAAAACTCTAAATAACCTTGGTAGTCTTTAGAGCGAAAAAGTTCCAAATAATTCTGTTTCGTAATAATGAACTTATCGGCTTTCGATAAATTCAATACGTCAATCAAATCATTGTCACTAACAAAAGTAGTAAAATAATCCCTCGCATCTTTCAAATTAGCAAATGACTTCACCAAAATGAAGGTCTGATCCGCATTGAACATAGTATTGCTCACCTTATAATCGAACCCTGAAAAATAGGTCTTAGTGAAATCTGAAACCGAGGCCTTCGCTTGATTCAGCTTTACTGTTTTCAAATCTGCAACCGATACCACATAGTGTTCCGATTCGTCGGCCTTAATGTAATTCGAGCCGGTAGTTGTGTTGGCCGGTTTCGGCGATCCGCCTGAGGTCAGTTGCTTTAGCATTTCAGCAGCCTGAGTAGCTATTTCCGTGTTTGGGCATCCTGCCACAACAGCCTCCAACTCAGCCTCGCAATTCTCTCTAACACCAAATACCACCTCGGTTTTTCCTAAACAAGTAGCCTTCAACATATGGTACTGACAGATCAGATGGTTGGAAGGGCGATCAGCTATGGCTTTGGTGCAAGTTGTCACAGCGTCATACGGGTGATTCGTAACGTATTGATTATATGCCTTCGTATAGTTTTTCTCTTCTTCCTCTTTGCGCTTTTGTTCAGCATTCATGAAGTTGGGGTCATCTACCAAAAATGCCCAATCTGAATTAGGGTATTTCGATTTAATCTGATTGCCCCAAAACACCGAACTGCATGTCGAACAAAACGGATTCAGCGTGTAGCCTTCTTCCTTTTCATTCACAAGCCAACCGCGGAATAACTGATAATAGGCCAACGGATGAAACCCACCTTCTTCACATTTGGAAATCAAGTTCTCCCATGCAGTCATTGCATTGCCCATGTCCTCCAATTTCTCCTTGTAGAGCAAACCCGATAAATAATAGGCCTCTGCTAAGTCACTCTTCATTTCAGCAATTGCCTCGCTATTCCCACAAGGCAACTTCGAACGAAGCTCATCCACTGTTGGTATTTTATACTTCGGGTCCTCTGAACCAGCGCTGTCCACAACTGCAGCTTCCACAATACTCTCATCTGGCTCGCCTATCATCATAACCAACAAGCTTTGGTTACGCCAATTGTCCTTCAATGGACGACCAGACCAAGTTTCGTCAAAAATATTTTTCCCTCTCTTCAATAAATCTTGATTGTAAATCCAAAACGTACCGTTTATCTCTTCGCCCCTCAAAGCTGCCAGACGATCTACCTCATCCTTAAGTTTCTGTTCAGCCATCTCTACTTGCAATTGCTCGCGAACGGCTGTCAACGTTTTCTCAATTTCAGAAGTTGGCTTTTCGCACAAAGAAATCAAGCTGTCGTTCTCTGAAATCGTGTTGAAGTAACCCACCAATTCATTCAAGCTAAGCGCGCGTGCCTTGACCTCCTTGTAACGCACGTGATTGGTTGCCAAATTGTGATAGGCGCTGTCGTAATTCACTTGCGCTTCAGGATATTCCTTTTGCGCAAAGTATAAATCACCCAAGGTCATGAATATTTTTAAGCGTTTGCTCTTGTTGTTCTTGTTGAATTTTAGAGCCTTTTCAAAATAATCTACCGCCTCTTTGCGCTTCTCCATTTCAAGGGTAACGGAACCCAAAGCGTAATAAATAACATCTTTGTAGATATCGTTCTTCAAGTCTTCAAGCATTACCAACAAGGACTTTTGGGCGTCTTCGTAGTTGCGCGAAATCTTGGTGTCGGCAAGGAGCATTTGAAGTTTCGATTGAAACTCTAATTCATAGGGCGGTTTCAACTTAATTACTCGCTGAAACGCGACTTTCGCATCGCCCGACTTATCCATCCTGTCGTACAACTGTCCCAATACAAATTGAGGAACAATTCGATCGGGTTTCTTCGTGATTAATGCTATTCCTTTTTCCAAAGGTTCTATCGCTGCACTAAATTCACCTTGAACGAGAAAAAATTCAGCCTTCACCAAATACAAATCACGGGCAATGTCCTTCGGCAAATCTTCATAACCATCTGCCTTCTGGAACAACTGTTTGGCCTTGGAATAATCGCCTTCTAAAAAATAAGACCTTGCAGACCAGATGTAAGCGCGCAATTGAACTGCCTCCGAAGAATACTTATTAGAAATGAAATTGAAAGTCTCTTGCGCCTTGTAATATTCTCCCTTATACAAATTAGATTGACCAATGACATGGTAGTTATCGTCCATCCATTTGTTGTACTCCGGCCATTTCATATCCTTCTTCGACTCCGCAACAAGTGTGTGACGCTTCACCACCTTTCCACATTTTTTAATGGCTTTGTCTAAATCTGGAATTAGCTCTTTTTTCTGAGATGCTGTTCCGTAGTTGTACAAAGGAATTACCTCGTCGTAATCGTCTTTCCTACCATTGGCCAGCGTCGTCTGCGACTTCTTCACCAATTCATTCGCGTTGAAATAGCCGTTGTAGCGACCGAGGGTGTTGTGATAAATTCTATACGCAACGCCATCTTCCTTGGTTGAACAACTTGTGAAAATCATGGATAAAAACATAATACTCGTTAACATGAGAACCATACGTGGTTTAACTACTCTTTTCGAGTGCGTTTCTTGTGTATTGAAATTCTGATTTTCGGTCATGCGGATTTCTAACGGCAGAAAGCGAATTTATTGCATTTCCCTTTACATTCATTCATTCTTCTTACTTTTATGCCCGCGATGGAAAGGAAAAAGAAAAGAAAGAAAATTCTCAAAAAGCTGAAGAAACCCTTCCGCTTAATTATTCTCAACGAAAATTCTTTCGAAGAACGATTTTCCTACAGCCTAACACCCATGAACCTGATAGTCATGCTCGGTGGATTCTTAGTTGTGTTCTCTTTACTTTTCTATTCACTCATAGCCTTTACACCACTTCGCACGATTCTAATTCCAGATTTCACTTCTTACGAATCACGGGCCGACGCTCGCAAAGCAAGACTCATGACCGATTCTTTGAACTCAGTCATGAAAAGTCAAGAGCATTATTTCAGTGATTTGAAGATTATTCTATCTGGAGGACAACCCGTTTCTACCATTCCCGACAGCGTTCCAAAAGGTTCACAGAGTGTTGATTTAACTTACGCCATTAGCGACGTAGATCAAGCCGTTCGAGAAGAGCTCGATCACGCGAGTACAGTTTTCGTAACGCAATTGGGTAAAATTCCAGAAGCGGGATATCTGCTTTTTCCTCCTGTCGCAGGAACCATAAGTTCCAACTTCGAACCACAATTCGGAAAGAAAGGTGTCTATTGGACCTCCGTAAAAAACGAAGCGGTGAAATCTGTTTTAGACGGAACCATTATTTCTTCGAGCTATACTGTAAGCGATGGAAACAGCGTGCTTATTCAACATCCGAACAACTTAGTTTCCGCATATAAAAATCTGGCTGTATTGCTGAAGCAGAGCGGGGAATCCGTAAAGGCTGGTGAAGGTATTGGCTGGGTTAGCGAAAACGCAAACGGTCAAGGACAATTCTATTTCGAAGTTTGGAAAAACAGTGTTCCTGTTGACCCGAAGACTTACTACGCTAATTAAACGCGAACCATATCTCCAAACACGTTCACACGAGCATTCAACTGCTCTTCGGTCACTTTCAATAATGCATCTGGACCGAAGTCTTCGCAGGTGAATGAAGCCATGGCAGACCCCGTAACAATTGCCTTCTTCATGGCTGTAAAGCTCGTGTCATTCATCTTCGCCAAATAACCAATGAAGCCGCCTGCGAAGGAATCGCCCGCTCCTGTTGGATCAACTACATCATCTAACAACATAGCAGGAGCGAAGAAGACTTCATCTTCACTGAACAACAAAGCACCGTGCTCACCTTTCTTAATGATTAAAGCCTTCGGACCTAATGTTAAAATTTTTGCAGCTGCTTTCTTCAAGGAACGCTCGCCTGTATACTGACGCGCCTCTTCGTCGTTAATGGTAACAACATCTACCATTCCGAAAACTTTATCTAAATCTTCACGCGCAACATCCATCCAAAAATTCATGGTATCTAACACCACTAATTTTGGACGTTTGTTCATTTGATTCAATACCGCAATTTGAACGGCAGGAACCAAATTTCCTAACATCACATATTCCGCATCTCTGTATTTTTCAGGAAGGTTCGGCTCGAACGTTGCCAACACATTTAAGTCAGTAGCCAACGTATCGCGCGAGTTCATGTCCATGTGATACTTTCCAGACCAATGAAAAGATTTTTCACCTTCTTTAATTTGAAGTCCGGCTAAATCTACTCCTCTTGATTTCAATTCATCCATGAAGTCAGTTGGAAAATCATCACCTACCACACTCACTACTCCGCACTCACCATTCAAATAAGCAGCAGCCATTGAGATATAAGTGGCAGCGCCACCAATGACCTTTTCACGAGATTCAAATGGCGTAGCAATGCTATCAAAGGCAACAGTTCCAACTGTAATTAACTTCATAATGATGTATTATTATTTCAAAAAAAAACCGCCCAAAAATACATTTGAGCGGTTGTTCAATATTGTCAACGCTATTATAAGCGCACGATTCCTTTGTGACGGCGTTCGTCAGAAACTGTTAGTTTCTCACGACCTTTTCTTCTACGCGATGAAAGAACCAAACGGCCCTTTGCGGTAGACATTCTCTTGCGGAAACCGTGTTTGTTTCTGCGTTTTGTATTCGATGGCTGATAAGTACGTTTCATAATTTCTTGTTGTTAAATTTCCAACGGGCGACAAATATACAAATAATTTTTAGTTCTCCAACTTTTTTACAACAATTGATAGTTCATTAAGCTGATCATCGCTAATTGTCGAGGGTGCGTCTATCATTACGTCACGCCCGCTATTGTTTTTCGGGAAGGCAATGAAGTCACGAATTCCCTCGCTACCGCCGAAAAGCGAACACAAACGATCGAATCCGAATGCTAACCCTCCGTGCGGTGGAGCGCCGTATTCAAAGGCATTCAATAAGAATCCAAATTGAGCTTGCGCTTCTTCTTTAGTGAATCCAAGCAAGTCAAACATGCGCGCTTGAACGCTTCTGTCGTGAATTCGAATGGAACCACCACCTATTTCAACCCCGTTCAATACAAAATCATATGCATTCGCATTCACAGATCCTGGATCGGTATCTAACAAATGAATTTGATCGGGCTTTGGTGAAGTAAACGGATGGTGCATAGCGAAATACCTTCCTTCCTCTTCGTTGAACTCCAACAACGGGAAATCCATGACCCATAAAGGCGCAAAGACTTCCGGATTGCGTAATCCCAATCTTCCGCCCATTAACAAGCGTAATTCATTCAGTTGTTTTCGGGTTGAATTCAATTCACCTGACAATACCAAAATCAAATCACCTGGCTTCGTTTCGCAACGTGCTCCCCATGCAGCTAACGCCTCTGCATCGAAGAACTTATCTACGGAAGACCTCATGCTTCCATCTTCGTTGCAACGCACGTAAATCAATCCCTTAGCGCCAATTTGCGGACGCTTGATCCATTCAGTAAGTTCATCTAACTGAGCACGTGTGTAACTCGCGGAACCTGGAACGTTAATAGCTAAAACTGTTTGCGCGCTATCGAACACTCCAAAGCCCTTTCCCCGACCAAGATCTGTGAGGTCTTTGAACGTCATGCCGAAACGAATATCAGGCTTATCACTTCCGTACAAACGCATAGCTTCCGAATAAAGCATACGTGGAACCTCAGGAATATCAACGTTTTTAACTGCCTTGAACAAATGACGAATCAATCCTTCGAAAGTATTCAAAATATCTTCTTGCTCTACAAACGCCATTTCACAGTCAATCTGAGTGAACTCAGGCTGACGATCAGCACGCAAATCTTCGTCACGGAAACAACGCACTATCTGGTAATAACGGTCGTATCCGCTTACCATCAACAACTGCTTGAATGTTTGAGGCGACTGTGGAAGAGCGTAGAATTGTCCAGGATTCATGCGGCTTGGAACCACGAAATCCCGCGCGCCTTCTGGCGTTGACTTAATTAAATAAGGTGTTTCAATTTCTAAAAACTCTAGGCTATCTAGATACTTGCGTGTTTCAATTCCAAGCCTATGACGAAGCATTAAATTTTGCTTCAACGGATTCCTTCTTAAGTCTAAGAAACGCCATTGCATTCGCAAATCATCTCCGCCATCGCTGTCATCTTCAATGGTGAACGGTGGAGTTAAGGAGGCGTTCAACACTTTACAAGATGTAACTTCAATCTCTATTTCACCCGTAAGCATGTTCGCGTTTTTGGAATAACGCTCAACCACTTTTCCTTCCACCTGAACAACAAATTCTCTTCCCCACTTGCGTGCTTCTTCACACAAAGCAGCATTGGTATCCATGTTGAAAGCCAACTGCGTAAGGCCATAACGATCGCGCAAATCAACGAATGTCATTCCACCTAAATCGCGCGAACGCTGCACCCAACCTGCCAATACAACAGATTTTTCTACATCTGAAATTCTTAATTCACCACAGGTTGCCGAACGATACATACTGAATAATTTTTTGCGAAGATACTAATTTGAAAAGGTGTCTATGACCCATTTGTTGAAGGCCTTGTGATCCTGAATATTTAAAACATGCCCTATCTCCGGATAAACGAAGATCCGGTCTTCTGGGATAGAATATTTTTTGGATAAACAACGTGCCGATTCCAACGGAATTATTTTATCCCGTTGTCCCCAAAGCAAGTAAACAGGGCATTTCCAATCAAAGTCATGCCCATTGAATTCCTTTTCATTTCTATTCAAATATTCCAACAACTGAATTTTTTCTGATCTATTTCTTTTGAAATGAAATTCCGCTATTTGATCAAAAATAAATTGTGGAGCTTTTATCGGAGCGTCCAATGACATTAGGGTTCTCAGTTCATTTCCATTCGAAGGGTTCAGAAGCTTTATTGCATTGGACATTCCAATAGATTGGGCAACACTATCTGTGAAGGCCGGATTAAAGCAATTCGATAACCCATCATAAATTACCAATGCCTTTACCTGCCCGGCATACTTTTCAGCAAATCTCGATGCAACCAAGCCTCCGTATGAACTTCCAATTAAGATTAGATTCTCATGCGCCCATGATGACGCAGTAAAATCAAGCATTTCGTGCACCAAATCAACTTGCATTTCAATGCTGAAATCCGACGCGAAATAAGTACTGCCGTGATAATTCAAATCTGGACAAATAATATTGAAATTACGCGTGAGTTTTGAAACGTTATTCCACCATTGTCCTATTGCACCTCCCTGATACCCATGAATAAGAAGCAATGTGGGCTTTTCACTATTGTAACGCTTGTTCTCAGTTATAAAAACGGACTTGACACCTATTTGCTCAGACTCTGAAGTCGATAGTGTATCATTGAAAACCTCGACATGATGAATGATTCCTGCACGATTAAATTGCCTTTCTTCCTTGCGAATGTGGATAGAATAAAAGTTGCAAGACTCAAAAAGAATGAGAAAAAAAAGCCAACCTATTATGTTCTTCATAGTTCAAAACTACTCAATTCTTTTTTTGTTTTGATAAGCCCAACGAATGAATTACTTTCGTTTCACAAATCTTGCTATGAACAAATTATCGTTTCCATTTACGAAAATCAATGCCTACATCATTCTTGGTGGATTGGCGGTTGTGCTTTTCGGATACATATTAATGAGCGGCGGTGGTTCTGCTGACCCGAACACGTTCAACGCTGAAGAACTTTTTAGCGCTCGTCGCATTACTGTTGCACCCATCGTTGTACTTCTAGGTTACATCACCATTGGTGTTGGAATTATGTATCGCGCGAAGAAAAATCAATCTTCAGAGATCGAGAAAAATTGACAATTCTTCAAACGATCATACTTGCTATTGTTGAAGGGATAACGGAATTCCTTCCAATTTCAAGTACTGGACACATGATGATTGTTCAGAAAATCATGGGTGTACCGTCTTCTGAATTTACCAAAGCCTTTATCGTTTGCATTCAACTCGGAGCTATCCTGAGTGTGGTTGTTTTATACTGGAAGCGGTTCTTTCAATCGTTTGAATTCTATTACAAATTATTAGTAGCTTTCATTCCGGCTGCTGTTTTCGGATTTCTATTTTCAGATAAAATCGATACCCTTCTAGAGAACGTTCTAAACGTTGGAATTGCATTGTTGGTAGGTGGAATTATTTTTCTATTCATTGAAAGAATTATTCACGAACGTTCATTGCGCGAACCAAGTTACAAGAGCGCTTTCGTTATTGGTTTGTTTCAGTGCATAGCAATGATTCCAGGCGTATCGCGCTCTGCAGCTACAGTGATTGGCGGTTTGACACAAGGCCTAAGTAAAAAAGCGGCAGCTGAATTTTCATTTTTCTTAGCTGTTCCTACCATGTTGGGGGCAACTGTATTTAAGTTGAAAGACGCTTACGGAGAAGTTCCGAATTTCTTCAACTCAGAAAACATTAAGCTGCTTGCGATTGGAAATGTTGTTGCGTTTATCGTTGGACTAATCGCCATTAAAACCTTTGTGGCGCTATTGACTAAATACGGATTAAAACCGTTCGGTTATTATCGAATCGTCCTAGGTGCAATAATTATTGCACTCTACTTTGGAAGCGTTTCCCTTTCCCTTTAAGCCAACAACGACCTTAAGTCATTCGCAATTTCTGCCTGACTCCACGAAGAAACTAAATGTATGTTTCTAACTCCTGCAGCTTTCAATGCACTCGCTGTAGCCGTTCCATATGCAACGCAATTCATTCCGACTAAATCATTCATTTCTTTTGCCGCAAGTACATTCGAAGGCGAAGAGAAAAGATACAAACGCGCTTCAGGTAGTTTAACAGCTATGCGTTCCTTTTTGTAGGTTGAAATAATTTCAATTAGCTCCGCATCAAAAAGATTCGCAGTTGAATTTAGGCTGTCTAAGGCAGACGGAAAAAGAACGCGCTCGTTTCCCACCAAGTGGAAAAACATTCGCGCAATTTCTTCGGTGTTGGTTCCCTCACCTACAAAATCACATTCGAAAGGAACAGCTGAAGCTGTAGCCGGACCAATGGCTGCATATTTCGCATTCACATTTGTTGTTTGCTCGAAGAAAGAACGAGCGCCATTCGATGAAGAAAAGAATACCCATTCAAAATCTTTTTTTATATTGAATGAAAGAAATTCAACAGAGATTAACGATTGACAATGTGCTGAATAATTAGAACTGTTAAGAGACAGCACGAGTTCGCGTGAATCCGATTCGCTTCGACTTATAAAAACATCGGTCATGTCGATTGAATTAGTCCCAATAGATGATTGATAATTTGCTCGGGGTCTTCGTTCCGCATACTGAAATACGAAACCTCGTCGTTCACTGTTTTCGCGAAAGCTAAATGACAAACAAA
>JBILTF010000112.1:0-5089 GCA_044371675.1 Flavobacteriales bacterium | reverse complement strand
CAACAGATAGTGCTGCCACGCTTGAGAGCCTTCAAACAATTGCGGCTTCTTTAAAAACGAACAAGACTTCAAAAGAAGATTCAACGTTTGCAGTTTTGAATTCCGGTAATCCTGCAAACGGAAAAGTAAAATATGTATTTGGAAGTTTCCCTGAGCCATTCAATTCACAAGTAGCTTCTGATAGCATTGGACGTGTAATGGGTCCATTCGTTTCTGGCGGTATTGCTCGTGTAGTTAAATTGACTTCTCGCGGAACTGAAGTTGATTCTGTTCAAGCTCGTCACATTCTCTTCAAAGAGAAAGGAGCTTCAGGTAAAGCGAAAGCAGATTCTTTGAAGACGGTTATTCAGTCTAAAAAGAACTTTGCTGAAATGGCAACGAAGTACAGCACTGACCCAGGTTCTGCTGTGAAAGGTGGTGACCTAGGCATGTTCGGAAGAGGCGCAATGGTTGCTGAATTCGATGCGGCTTGTTTCAACGGAAAAATAGGAGATCTTCAAATTGTAGAAACGCAATTCGGAACTCACTTGATTGAGGTAACTAAGAAAGGTGCACCAAAAGCAGTAACGTACTACGCGCAAGTTGAAAGACCTATCTCTCCTAGTGCTGCTACTAAAAAAGAAACTTATCAAAAAGCTGTTGATTTCATTCAGAACCATGGCGACAGCGCAAGCTTCCGCGCTGGTGCTGTAGAGAGTTACGGTGGATTAACCTACTCTCCGAATGTTCGTCCTGACGCTACTGCGGTTAGCGGTGTTCAGAATGCATCTGAAATTATCGGATGGACTTACAATACTGAAACAGAAGAGGGGGCTATCTCGCAACCTATTTCAGTTGATGACGGAATTGTAGTTGTTTGTTTGATGGAAATCAAAGAAAAAGGCGTTCCTTCATTACGTAACGTATATGATCGCGTGAAGCAAGAAGTGATTAAAGAAAAGAAAGCTGAAAAGTACATGGCTATGA
The DNA here is from genome assembly GCA_044371675.1 of Flavobacteriales bacterium. Taxonomy (GTDB): domain Bacteria; phylum Bacteroidota; class Bacteroidia; order Flavobacteriales_D; family Sanyastnellaceae; genus CAIZGX01. Next base: position 4,123 of record JBILTF010000112.1, on the reverse strand, counting down.
TGACTGGCGGTTCTATGGAAGAAATCGCTGGTAAAGTTTCAGGTCAAGTAATGACTTTCGAAACGCTTTCAATGGCAATGCGTAACATTCCTACAAGCGGTGTTCAAGAAACTGAAAGTGCTGCTATTGGTGCTGCCTTCGGTCTGCCGACTGGAAACATTTCTGCTCCTATTAAAGGAAAGGGTGGAGTTTACGTTATTCAACGTGTCGCTGATGTGACGAATGTTGAAAGCCCAGACAATTACGTTTCTTTCAGAAATGATAAAATGCGCGGACAAAAAGCGAGTGCTCCAACGACGTTGTTTAATTCACTTCGTGAAGCAGCTGAAATTGAAGACTATCGTTTCTTCCCAGAAGATTGATTTTTAAAATCTCGATAATTGAAAAGGATGCTTCGGCATCCTTTTTCATTTCTTAGAACCACAGCAACATGGTGTCGCCGTAACTCAAAAACATGTATTCATGATCCATTGCGTGCGAGTAAATGCGCTTCCACTCTTCACCAACTGTTGCCGCAATGAGCAATAACAAAGTGCTTTTCGGTTGATGATAATTGGTTTGCAGACCGGAACAAATCTTAAATGAATATCCGGGGGCAATGCAAATACTCGAAGAAGCGCAAATACTGTTTCGATTCGTTGTGTCGAGGCGATTCAATAAAGCCTTAAGCGCCTCTTCCTTCGTGTAACTTGAATCCGAAGTGTAAGATTCCCACTGATGGACAGAACCTGTCTCTTTTCCCTCTAAAACACGAACTCCGAGCCAATATAAACTTTCAAGCGTTCGCATCGAAGTTGTTCCAGCAGCAACGACTCTTCCTTCACAATTCAAAATGGATTGAATGCACTCGCGCGTCACTTCAAAAAATTCAGCATGCATTTCGTGGTCTTCTATGCGCTCTGATGAGACGGGCTTGAAGGTTCCTGCTCCAACGTGCAGACACACTTGCTCTTGTTTAACGCCAGCATTCGCAATGGCTTTAAGAACTTCTTTTGTGTAATGCAAACCGGCGGTGGGCGCAGCAACGGATCCTTCGGTTTTCGCGAAGACGGTTTGGTATCTGCCAACATCGTTAGCCACAGGCTTGCGCTGGAAATAGGGTGGCAATGGAACCTGTCCGATGGCCTCTATAACTTCGGAGAAGATGGCGTTGAAGTTCCAATTGAATTCTACGATGAAGGCATCTTTCTCAATTCCTTTTCTTTCGATGAAGACGCTTTCGGTGGAATTGTTCCAATTGATTTTCAATTCTAATTTTCCTTCTTTCCATCGTTTTGAATTTCCGATGTATGCGGTGAAGGAAACGCTATCATGTACCGAAAAGGCTTCTGTGTATGAGTATCCGAAGGGTGCTAGGCACATGATCTCTATGAACGCACCTGATTCTTTTTGAAAAATAATTCGAGCAGGAATAACTTTCGAATTGTTCGAGATTAACAAATCTCCTTCCTTCAAAAAATTCGGTAATTCAGAAAAAATTGAATCTGCTATTTCACCGTTTTCATACACCAACAATTTCGCTGCCGCGCGTTCTTCGAGTGGAATGACACGAATGCGATCTTCGGGAAGTGTGTAATTGAAATCTTCAATTTCAATTTGTGGAATTGCCATGCCGCGAAAATACCTATTTTTGAAAACATTTTTAACTATGAGTACGAATAGAAAAGCGTTGGTTATTGGCTGCAGAGGACAAATAGGCATTGAGCTTGTGTTGGCCCTTCGTTCGAAGTTGGGACAAGACAATGTGATTGGCGCCGATATTCAAGCTGCAGATAGCGTTTCATCGGAAGATGGACCATATGTTCAGCTAAACGTGCTAGACGCTGATGCTTTGCGCGCTTGCGTTCAAGACAATGCTGTAACAGAGGTTTATCAACTTGCTGCGCTATTGAGCGCAACTGGAGAAAAAAATCCGATGTATGCGTGGAAGTTAAATATGGAAGGGCTTCTAAATATTCTTGACCTCGCGAAAGAATTTAAGTTCCGTTTGTTTTGGCCAAGCTCCATTGCTGCTTTCGGACCAACTACTCCGGCAAATCTGACACCCCAGACTACAGTGATGGAACCATCTTCCGTTTATGGAATTTCTAAGTTAGCTGGCGAAAGATGGTGCGAGTATTATTTCATGAAGTATGGCGTTGACGTTCGCAGTCTTCGTTACCCCGGATTAATTGGACATCGCTCTGATCCAGGCGGAGGAACGACAGATTACGCCGTAGATATTTTCTATTCTGCATTGAAGGAAAACAAATACACTTCGTTCCTTTCGGAAAATACCGAGCTTCCAATGATGATGATGGAAGACGCCATTCGAGCTACCATTCAACTGATGGAATCTGATGCTGAAAAGATTAAAATTCGAAGCGCTTACAACCTAGCAGGAATAAGCTTCACACCGAAACAATTGGCTGAAGAAATTCAGAAACATCTACCTGGATTCGAAATTAGTTATGCACCAGACTTCCGTCAAGGCCTAGCCGATTCATGGCCGAATAGTATTGACGATTCTTCTGCGAAGAACGATTGGGGTTGGGAGATTGAATACCCAATGCCACGATTAGTTTCAACCATGTTGGAAGAAATTGCGAAGAAAGTTTCTTAACTGAAAGTAATAGCCTCATAAAAAGCCTCAATGAATGAGGCTTTTTTTATTGCGTCTTCGTTTCTTTGCAGTATGGTTGATTTGTTCATTTACAATAGTCTTACGCGAACGAAAGAAAAGTTCACTCCCCTTCACAAACAATTCGTTGGAATGTATGTGTGCGGACCTACTGTTTACAATTTCGCTCACCTAGGAAATTGTAGAACGTTCGTAACGTTCGATACGGTTTATAGATATCTGTCTTTTCTCGGATACAAAGTTCGTTATGTGAGAAACATAACTGACGTTGGACATATCACCACGGAGTTCGATGAAGGAGTAGATCGCATTGGCGCACAAGCGAAATTGGAGCAAGTTGAACCGATGGAAATTGTGCAGAAATACACAACGTATTTCCACGACATGATGCGTGAATTCAACAACCATCCTCCGAGCATTGAGCCTAGTGCAACAGGACACATCATGGAACAGATTGCCATGATTGAAGAGATTATTAAAAATGGATATGCCTACGAAGTAAACGGAAGTGTATACTTCGATGTGAAAAAATACAAAGACGTTTTTCCTTATGGTGAATTAAGCGGAAGAAACGTAGATGAATTGTTGGAGAATACACGTGAATTAGACGGACAAGAAGAGAAACATTTCTTCGCTGATTTCGCTTTGTGGAAAGCCGCTTCTCCGGAACATATTATGCGTTGGTCTTCGCCATGGGGTGAAGGATTCCCAGGATGGCATTTGGAGTGCTCTGCCATGAGCACAAAATATTTAGGTGAAGAATTCGATTTACACGGCGGCGGAATGGATTTAAAATTTCCGCACCATGAATCGGAAGTTGCGCAGAATTCTGCGTGTTGCGGAAAGTCACCTGTGCGTTATTGGATGCATGCAAACATGCTTACCGTAAACGGACAGAAGATGTCGAAGTCGTTAGGGAATTCATTCCTTCCACACGAATTATTTTCTGGAACACATCCGCTTTTGGAAAAAGGATTTACGCCCATGGTTGTGCGCTTCTTCATGCAGCAAGCGCATTACAGAAGCACATTAGATTTCAGCAATGAAGCACTGAAGGCTTCTGAGAAAGGGTTTGAAAGGTTAATGCAAGCAGTAGAAAAAGTAGGTTCATTAACGGGAAGCGATTCTAGCACTTATGATGTTGAAGCGTTAGAAAAGAACTGCTACGAAGCCATGAGTGATGACTTCAACACTCCTATTCTTATTGCGCATTTGTTCGAAGCCGTGAAAGTGATTAATTCGTGTTTGGATAATAAAATTCAACTCACAAAATCAGACATTGATCGTCTTCAAAAATTAGTCAACGGATTTGTCTTTGATGTACTCGGACTTCAAGCGGAAGTTAGTGGCGCATCGAATGATATTTCAAACGACCTGATGCAAGTGATCATACGTTTGCGTGCAGAAGCAAAAACCAAAAAAGATTTCGCAACATCTGACTTAATTCGCGATGAATTAAAAGCAATAAACATCCAACTTCAAGATTCGAAAGAAGGAACAACC